>NZ_JBFBBD010000073.1:0-33035 GCF_040689515.1 Streptomyces sp. NPDC051173 | reverse complement strand
TCGACATCCACACCGCCGAGCTGGACCTGGACGCCGTGCGCGCCGCCCGGATCTTCTGGCCCCGCGCGCCTCCCAGGTGGCTGATGTCACTCGGCGTCAGATGTGTCAGACATGCCGGAACATGACCCGCCGGACGTGACCCGGATGTGAGCCGCCGTCAGGCGTCAGCCGCTGACGACGGTGACCTCGCCGATCCCGAGCGCCTTGACGGGCGCCTCGATCTCCGCGGCGTCACCGACGAGGACGGTCACGAGCCGGTCGACCGGGAAGGCGTTGACGACGGCGGCCGTCGCCTCCACGGTGCCGGTCCCCGCGAGGCGCTCGTACAGCCGCCCCTGGAAGTCGTCCGGCAGATACTGCTCGACCTGGTCGGCGAGCGTGCCCGCGACGGCTGCGGCGGTCTCGTACTTCAGCGGCGCGACACCGACGAGGTTCTGCACGGCGGCGTCCCGCTCGGCGTCCGTCAGGCCCTCGGCGGCGAGGGTGCGCAGCACCGTCCACAGGTCATCCAGGGCGGGGCCGGTGGAGGCCGTGTCGACCGAGCCGCTGATGGCGAGCATGGCCGCGCCGGTGCCCTCCGGGGCGGAGCGCAGCACCTGGCCGAAGGACCGTACGCCGTAGGTGTAGCCCTTCTCCTCGCGCAGGACGCGGTCCAGGCGCGAGGTGAGGGTGCCGCCGAGGCAGTACGTGCCGAGCACCTGGGCGGGCCAGACGCGGTCGTGCCGGTCGGCGCCGATCCGGCCGATCAGCAGCTGCGTCTGGACGGCGCCGGGGCGGTCCACGATGACCACGCGGCCGGTGTCGTCCGCGGTGATCGGCGGCACGGGCCGGGGCTCCGCCGCGGAGCCCGTCCAGGCGCCCAGGGAGTCGCCGAGCGCCTCTTCGAGGTCGATGCCGGTGAAGTCGCCGACGACCACGGCGGTCGTGGTGGCGGGCCGGACGTGTGCCTCGTAGAAGGCGCGCACGGCGGCGGCGTCGATGCGCTCGACGGTCTCCTCGGTGCCCTGGCGGGGGCGCGACATGCGCGCGTCGGCCGGGAAGAGGTGCTTGGAGAGCGCCATGGCGGCACGGCGGGAGGGGTTGGCCAGCTCGTGGGGGATCTCGTCCAGGCGGTTGCGGACGAGCCGCTCGATCTCGCTGTCGGGGAACGCGGGGGCGCGCAGGGCGTCCGCGAGCAGGGCGAGTGCCTTGGCGAGCCGGGAGGCGGGCACCTCCAGGGAGACCCGGACGCCGGGGTGGTCGGCGTGCGCGTCGAGGGTGGCGCCGCAGCGCTCCAGCTCGGCGGTGAACTCCTCTGCGGTGTGCTTGTCGGTGCCCTCCGACAGGGCGCGGGCCATGATGGTGGCGACCCCGTCGAGGCCCTCCGGCTCGGCGTCCAGCGGCGCCAGGAGGTTGATCTCGACGGCCACGATCTGCTGGCCGGGGCGGTGGCAGCGCAGCACGGTCAGGCCGTTGGGCAGGGTGCCGCGCTCGGGGGCCGGGAAGGCCCAGGGGGTCGCCTCGCCGGCCCGCGGCCGCGGGTGGAAGGTCATGGAAGGTCCTGTGGTGCCGGTGGCCACGGCGTCGCTCACTGGGCCGTCTCCTCGTCGTTCAGGTCGTGCTCGGTGTGCTCTTCGGCGGGGGCGGTGGGCTCGTACACCAGCACCGCGCGGTTGTCCGGGTGCAGCCTGGCCTTGGCCGCCCGCTGCACCTCCTCCGGGGTGATGTCGAGGGCGCGCTCCACGGCGGTGAGGGCGAGCTGGGGGTCGCCGAACAGCACGGCGAAGCGGCACAGTTCGTCGGCGCGGCCGCTGACCGTGGCGAGCCGGTCCAGCCACTCGCGCTCCAGCTGCGCCTGGGCGCGCTCCATCTCCTCCGGGGTGGGCCCCTCGGCGGCGAAGCGGGCGAGCTCGTCGTCGACGGCGGCCTCGATGTCGCTCACCTCGACGCCGCCGGACGCCTTGACGTCCAGCCAGCCGAGCGAGGGCGCGCCGGCCAGGCGCAGCATCCCGAAGCCGACGGCCACCGCGCTGCGGTCGCGGCGGACCAGGCGGTTGTAGAGCCGGGAGGACTCGCCGCTGCCGAGGACGGTCAGCGCGAGGTCGGCGGCGTCGGCGTCACGGGTGCCGTCGTGCGGGAGGCGGTAGGCGGCCATGAGGGCGCGCGCGGGCACCTCCTCGCGCACGACCTCGCGCAGCTCCTCGCCGATGACGTCGGGGAGGGAGCCGTCACGCGGCGGCTGCTTGCCGTCGTGCGCGGGGATGGAGCCGAAATACTTCTCGACCCAGGCGAGGGTCCGCTCCGGGTCGATGTCACCGACGACGGACAGGACGGCGTTGCCCGGCGCGTAGTAGGTGCGGAAGAAGGCGCGGGCGTCCTCCAGGGACGCGGCGTCCAGGTCGGCCATGGAGCCGATCGGGGTGTGGTGGTACGGGTGGCCGTCGGGGAAGGCCATGGCCGTCAGCTTCTCGAAGGCGGTGCCGTAGGGGACGTTGTCGTACCGCTGGCGGCGCTCGTTCTTGACGACGTCCCGCTGGTTCTCCATGGACTCGTCGTCGAGCGCGGTGAGCAGCGAGCCCATCCGGTCGGCTTCCAGCCACAGGGCCAGCTCCAGCTCGTGGGCCGGCATGGTCTCGAAATAGTTGGTCCGCTCGAAGCTGGTGGTGCCGTTGAGCGAACCGCCCGCGCCCTGCACCAGCTCGAAGTGGCCGTTGCCCTTGACCTGGGCCGAGCCCTGGAACATAAGGTGCTCGAAGAGATGGGCGAGGCCGGTGCGGCCCTTGACCTCGTGGCGCGAGCCGACGTCGTACCAGAGGCAGACGGCGGCGACCGGGGTCAGGTGGTCTTCGGAGAGCACCACCCGCAGGCCATTGGCCAGGCGGTGCTCGGTCGCTGTCAGGCCGCTGGAACCGGCCTGTTGCGTGGCCGTGTGACCCATGGGCATGTACGTCCCTTCGATCGCGTGGAATCCCGCGTGGAGGCTCGCGATGGTTCGCGACGACTCGCGTGATGAACAGTCCTGTCACTGTATGCAAGCGTGCTGACATCTGGCGAAGTTCCCGGTGCGGTGCCCTCTTACGGACGGGTCGGTTGTCGGCGTTGTCAGTGGGGCGGTCCACAATGGTCGGCGTCAGCATCCCGCCTCGGCAATCGATCGAAGGAGCAGCAGCCGCGATGGCCCGCCGCAGCACGAAGACCCCGCCGCCGGACGACTTCGAGGAGCGCATCCTCGACATCGACGTCGTCGACGAGATGCAGGGCTCCTTCCTCGAGTACGCCTACTCGGTCATCTACTCGCGCGCCCTGCCCGACGCCCGGGACGGCCTCAAGCCCGTCCAGCGCCGCATCCTCTTCCAGATGAACGACATGGGCCTGCGCCCTGAGCGTTCGTACGTGAAGTGCGCACGCGTCGTCGGCGAGGTGATGGGCAAGCTCCACCCGCACGGTGACGCGTCCATCTACGACGCCCTGGTGCGCATGGCGCAGCCCTTCTCGATGCGCGTGCCGCTGGTCGACGGGCACGGCAACTTCGGTTCGCTGGGCAATGACGACCCGCCCGCCGCGATGCGTTACACCGAGGCGAAGATGGCGGCGACGACGTCGCTGATGACGGAGTCGATCGACGAGGACACCGTCGACTTCACGCCGAACTACGACGGCAGCGAGCAGGAGCCGGTCGCGCTCCCGGCCGCCTATCCGAACCTGCTGGTCAACGGCGCCTCCGGGATCGCGGTCGGCATGGCGACGAACATGCCGCCGCACAACCTCGGCGAGGTCGTGGCCGCCGCCCGGCACCTCATCAAGCACCCGGGCGCCGACCTGGACACCCTGATGCGGTTCGTGCCCGGCCCGGATCTGCCCACGGGCGGCCGCATCGTGGGCCTGGCCGGCATCCGGGACGCGTACGAGACGGGCCGGGGCACCTTCAAGATCCGGGCCACCGTCACCGTGGAGAACGTGACGCCCCGTCGCAAGGGCCTGGTCGTCACCGAGCTGCCCTACACGGTCGGCCCGGAGAAGGTGATCTCCAAGATCAAGGACCTGGTCGGCGCCAAGAAGATCCAGGGCATCGCCGACGTCAAGGACCTCACCGACCGCTCCCACGGCCTGCGCCTCGTCATCGAGATCAAGAACGGCTTCAACCCCGAGGCCGTGCTGGAACAGCTCTACAAGCTGACGCCGATGGAGGAGTCCTTCGGCATCAACAACGTCGCGCTGGTCGACGGGCAGCCCCTGACGCTGGGTCTGAAGGAGCTGCTGGAGGTCTATGTCGACCACCGCTTCGAGGTGGTGCGGCGGCGCAGCGAGTTCCGGCGCACGAAGCGGCGGGACCGGCTGCACCTGGTCGAGGGTCTGCTGGTGGCGCTCCTCGACATCGACGAGGTCATCCGGATCATCCGATCGAGTGAGAACGCGGCGCAGGCCAAGGAGGGCCTGATCGCGCGCTTCTCGCTCTCCGAGATCCAGACGCAGTACATCCTCGACACCCCGCTGCGCCGTCTGACGAAGTTCGACCGGATCGAGCTGGAGTCGGAGCGCGACCGGCTCGACGACGAGATCGCGAAGCTGACCGCGATCCTCGAGTCCGACGCGGAGCTGCGCAATCTGGTCTCCGGCGAACTGGCCGACGTGGCGAAGAAGTTCGGCACCGACCGGCGGACGGTGCTGTTGCAGTCTGCGGGTTCGCCCGCGTCCGCCGTGCCCCTTGAGGTCGCGGACGACCCGTGCCGGGTGCTGCTGTCCTCCACCGGGCTGCTGGCCCGTACGGCGGGCGGCGAGCCGTTCCCGGACGACGGCGAGAAGCGCGTCAAACACGATGTGATCGTCTCGGCGGTCCCGGCGACGGCCCGTGCGGACGTGGGCGCGGTGACCTCCGGGGGCCGGCTGCTGCGCCTGCCGGTGATCGACCTGCCGCAGCTGCCGGAGACGGCGGCCGCGCCCAGCCTGGCGGGCGGGGCGCCGGTGTCGGAGTTCCTGACGCTGGAGGACGACGAGCGGGTGGTGTGTCTGACCACCCTGGACGAGTCCTCGCCGGGTCTCGCGATCGGCACGGAGCAGGGCGTCGTCAAGCGCGTGGTCCCGGACTATCCGGCGAACAAGGACGAGCTGGAGGTCATCTCGCTCAAGGACGGTGACCGCGTCGTCGGCGCTGTCGAGCTCCGTACGGGCGAGGAGGACCTGGTCTTCATCACGGACGACGCGCAGTTGCTGCGCTATCCGGCGGGGCAGGTGCGCCCGCAGGGCCGTCCGGCGGGCGGCATGGCGGGCATCAAGCTGTCGTCGGGGGCGAAGGTGATCTCGTTCACCGCGATCGATCCGGCGGCGGACGCCATGGTGTTCACGGTGGCCGGGGCGGCGGGCACGCTGCTGGGTGCTTCGGAGACGTCGGCGAAGCTGACGCCGTTCGACCAGTACCCGCGCAAGGGGCGGGCGACGGGCGGTGTGCGCTGCCAGCGCTTCCTCAAGGGCGAGGACTGCCTCGTCATGGCGTGGGCGGGCACGTCCCCGGCACGGGCCGCCACCTCCAACGGCACCCCGGCCGACCTGCCGGAGACGGATCCCCGGCGTGACGGCTCGGGCACTCCGCTGACGAAGTCGGTGGCTGTGGTGGCGGGCCCGGTGTAGGGCTCCCCCGGCGAAGGCGCTGTGCGGGCCGGTCCTCCCGGCCCGCACGAAGCCGGCGACGGGTCGTCAGCCCTGCGCGTAGCGCAGCACGCCCCACATGGTGTTCTCGTCCGCGTCGCCCGTCTCCAGCCGCCGGCAGCCCTCCAGGCCGGCTCGCAGGGCGGGCGCGTCGATCCCCGTCCCGATCAGCACCAGCTGGGTGACCCGCTCCTCCGCCCGGCCCCACGGCGCGGCGTAGAAGCGCAGGAAGTCGCCCACCGCGTGCACCGCGTACCGCACCCCGCGGTGGCCTTCCGCCCCGAAGTGGACGAAGCCCTTGATGCGGTACAGGCCCTCCGGGCGGTTGTCGAGGAAGTCCATCAGCCGCCGCGGATCCATCGGTTCCGCGGAGGTGAAGGCGACGCTGTCGTACGCGGCGTGCAGATGGCGGTGGCCGGGGCTGCCGGGACTGTCCCCCGCGCAGTCCCCGCCGCAGCCGTGCGTCCCGCAGTCGTGGGCGTGCTCGTCCTCTTCCCCGAGGTCCCGCACGAGGTCCTCGAAGGACAGCTGGCGTATCGCGCCCGGCTCTTCCCGCTCCCGCGCCTTGCGGTCGAAGAGCAGCTCCGGGTCGATCCGCCCGTGGGCCGACTCCAGGACGGGCGTGCCCGGGCCGAGCCGGGCCAGCTCGTCGAGGACGGCCCGCCGCTCCGCCTCCCCGGCCCGGTCCGTCTTGTTGAGGACGACGAGGTCGGCGATGGCCAGGTGGCGGTCGATCTCGGGGTGCCGGGCGCGGGTGCGGGCGAACTCCGCGGCGTCCACGACCTCGACCAGGCCGCCGTAGACGATGCTCGCGTTGTCGCTGGCGAGGATCATGCGGATGAGCTCCTGCGGCTCGGCCAGCCCGCTGGCCTCGATGACGATGACGTCGATCCGGGCGGCCGGGCGGGCGAGCTTGTCGAGGAAGCCGTCGAGCTCGCTGGTGTCGACGGCGCAGCACAGGCACCCGTTGCCCAGGGACACCATGGAGTCGACCTGCCCGGCGACGCTCATCGCGTCGATCTCGATGCTGCCGAAGTCGTTGACGACCACGCCGATCCGGCTGCCCCCGCTGTGTTTCAGCAGGTGGTTGAGCAGGGTGGTCTTGCCGGATCCGAGGAAGCCCGCCAGCACGATGACCGGGATCTGTCGTTTCGCCAAGAGGCAGCCTCCATCACAGCTCGGGCGCAGCGGGGACCGGCTGCGGCGGGGGCGGGCCGACATAGCGGGCCGCCGGGCGGATGATCTTCGAGTCCTCCGCCTGTTCCAGGATATTGGCGCTCCAGCCGACCACGCGGGCCGCGCAGAACGTGGGCGTGAACATCTCCCGCGGCAGCCCGCAGAGCTCCATGACGACGCCCGCGTAGAACTCCACGTTGGTGTGCAGCTCGCGCCCCGGCTTGAGCTCGGCGAGGATCGCCTCGACCTTCCCCTCGACCTCGACCGCGAGGTCGACCAGGGGGCCGCCGAAGTCCCGCGCGATGGAGCGCAGCATGCGTGAGCGCGGGTCCTCGGTGCGGTAGACGGGGTGCCCGAAGCCCATGATGCGCTCGCCCGCCAGGACGCGTTCGCGGATCCAGGGGTCGATGCGGTCCGGGGTGCCGATGGCGTCGAGGGTGTCCAGGGCTCGGCTGGGCGCGCCGCCGTGGAGCGGTCCGGACAGGGCGCCGACGGCGCCGCCGAGGCAGGCGACGAGGTCCGCCCCGGTGGAGGCGATGACGCGGGCGGTGAACGTCGAGGCGTTGAAACCGTGGTCGACGGTGGAGATGAGATACCGCTCGACCGCGCGGGCCCGGCGTGGCTCGGGCTCGCGCCCGTCCAGCATGTAGAGGTAGTTGGCGGCGTACGGGAGGTCCTCGCGCGGCTCGACGGGCTCCAGGCCCCGGCCGAGCCGGTGGAGCGCGGTGAGCAGGGTGGGGACGGCGGCGCAGGCGGCGAGGGCGTCGGCCTCGCGCCGGGCGGCGGTGATGTCGTAGAGGGGGCGGAGCCCGGCGGAGGCGCCGAGCAGCGAGAGCGCGGTGCGCAGCCCGGCGAGCGGGCCGGACGGCGCGCAGGAGCGGGCGATGGCCGGCAGGGCGTCGCGTACGTCGGCGGGGAGCCGGCGCAGGGCGGCGGTCTCGGCGGCGAAGGCGGTCCGCTGCGCCGCGTCGGGGAGGTGGCCCCGGAACATCAGGTGCCAGACGTCCTCGAAGGAGCGGCTCCCGGCGAGCTCGACGGCGGAGAACTGGCGGTAGTGGTAGAAGCCTTCGGTGCCGCGGACATCGCCCAGGGCGGTGTCGGTGACGACGACGCCCGCGAGTCCGCGCGGTACCTCGGTGATCGGCATAGCGGTGTCTCCTCGATCCCTTGAGTGGTGCTCCTTGAATCTTGATACGACTGTCCATCCTTGATTCAATGGCTGTCAATATTGATTGAGTCAATATGTACACGCCGGTTACGGTGTGCCCATGGCGGATCATGAGACGGGCGGCCCGGCTGCGGGCGACGGCGACAGAGGACGGCTCACCACCCGCGAGGTCGCCGAGCGGCTGGGCGTCAAACCGGAGACGGTCTACGCGTACGTCAGCCGCGGCCAGCTCTCCAGCCGCCGCGGCCCCGGCGGCCGGGGCAGCACCTTCGACGCGCGGGAGGTCGACGCGCTGGCCCGGCGCGGCAGGCGGGAACCGGCGTTCGGCGGCGAGACGGCGATCCGTACGGGCATCACGCTCATCGAGAAGGACAGGTACTTCTACCGCGGCGTCGACGCGACCGCGCTCGCCGGGCGCCACGCGTACGAGGAAGTGGCCGACTGGCTGTGGACCGGGGAGCTGCGCCCCGGCGTCCGCTTCGCCGCACCCGAGGAGACGCTGGCCGCGGCGCGCCGAGCCGTGGGCGCGCTGCCCGCCCACAGCGGGCCCACCGACCGGCTGCGGGTGGCCGCGATCGCGGCGGCGGCCGCGGATCCGCTGCGCTTCGACCTCTCCCCGCAGGCGGTGCTCGGCACGGCCCGTGGCCTGATCCCGACACTGGTCGACGCCCTGCCGCCGGCCGGCCCCCCGGCGGACACCGACGACCGGATCGCGCCACGGCTGTGGGCACGGCTGACGTCACAGGCTCCGGACGAGGCGTCGCTGCGCGCCCTGGAGGCCGCGCTCGTCCTGCTGATCGACCACGACCTCGCCGCCTCCACCCTCGCGGTGCGGGTCGCGGCGTCCGCGCGCTCCCATCCGTACGCCGTGGTCTCGGCGGGGCTCGGCGCCCTGGAAGGGCCGCTGCACGGCGCAGCGAGCGGGCTGGCCCACCGGATGCTGACGGAGGTGCTGGAGCGCGGCAGCGCGGGGGCCGTGGTGGCGGACCACCTGCGGGACGGCAGGCGCGTACCGGGACTCGGCCACCGCCTCTACCCCGGGGCGGACCCCAGGGCCACCGCGCTCCTCGCCCGGCTGGAATCCGTACCCGCCGCCGCGCCCGCCCTGGCGGCGGCCCGGGAGGTCGAGGCCACGACGGCACGGCACGTACCCCTGCACGCGAACATCGACCTCGCGCTCGCGGTCCTCTCCGTCGCCTCGGGCATGCCGCCCGAGGCGGGCGAGACGGTCTTCGCGGTCGCGCGCACGGCGGGCTGGATCGCACACGCCCTGGAGGAGTACGCCGAGCGGCCCCTGCGGCTGCGTCCCACGGGCCACTACTGCGGCCCTCGGCCACCACAGCCCCTGCCCTGACGGCCGAGCGGGGATTCCGGGACTCACCCTCCCCGCCAAAGGCAGGTTAGGCTTACCTTCGTGAGTACGTGCGCGACCGTCTCCCGTCAACTCTCCGAGCCCCTGGCCGGCACCGCCGCCACCGCCCGGACCTGGCTGCTGCTCGAACAGCCCGGCCCCTGGGGCGCGAACGCGCTCGCCACCAGCCACCTCGACCCCGCCGTGGGCAGCGCGCTGGAAGAGGCCGCGGCAGGCACCGGCGTACGGATCGCCCTCATCCGGCGCCCCGGCCGCCACGCCGACTGCCACCGGCCCACCACGCAGCGGGTGTTCCTCGCCCACACCGCGCCGGGCCGCTCCTGGATCCGCACCACGGACCTGACCGACCCGGCCGCGCTGACGGAGCTGGACCTCGGCGCGCTCGGCGCCGGCGAGCACGGCGGGCTGTGGGAGCCGTACGCCGGGGACCCGCTGGTGTTCGTCTGCACCAACGGCAAGCGCGACCGCTGCTGCGCCCTGCTCGGCAGGCCGCTCGCCGCCGAACTGGTCAGCGCGGGCGGGATCGAGACCTGGGAGGTCACCCACATCGGTGGCCACCGCTTCGCGCCGACCCTCTTCGTCCTCCCCTACGGCTACGCGTACGGGCGGGTCACCGCGCACGGCGTCAAGGACGTGCTCGAAGCGGCGCGCGACGGCCGGATCGTGACGGAGGGGTGCCGCGGCCGCTCCGCGTGGGAGCGCCCCGCCCAGGCGGCCGAGCTGGCCGTCCGCGAACTCACCGGCGAGGAGGGCGCGGACGCCCTGGACGTGTCCGGCACCGAGCCCGCTGACGGCCCGGCCGCGCACTGGTCCGTGACCGTCACCCACACCGACGGCCGGGCCTGGCGGGTCCTCGTCGAGCAGGGTGCCGCCGAGCCGCCCCGCCCGGAGAGCTGCGGCCGGACGCCCGGCACCCCGGCCCGGATGGACGTCGTGTCCGTCAGCCCGCTTTCCTGACGAACTCCGTCGTGTAGGTCTTCTCCAGGTCGATGTCCGCGCCGCGGATCGTGGGGTTGAACGCCTTGAGCACGTCGTGCACGGTCTTCGGCCCGTCGTCGGGCATCACACCGTCCCGGGTGAACATGGGCAGGGTGTTCTTGACGGCCTGGACGTAGAGATCCTTGCCGCCCTTGGCGTAGTCGGCGGGCATCTTGGCGGCGATCTCCTCGGGGCTGTGCGAGGCCATCCACGCCAGGGTCTTCACGAAGGCATTGGCGAGCTTCTGCGTGGTCTCCTTGTGGCCGTCGACCCACGAGGTGTTCATGTAGAGGCTCGACGCGGGGTAGAGCCCGCCGAGCGCCGCCCGCGAGCCCTCGGGTGTCCGCAGGTCGACCAGCACCTTGCCGGTGCCCTGGGCGAGGACCTGGGTCACGGTCGGGTCGGTGGTCATCCCGCCGTCGACGGAGCCCTGCTGGAGCGCGGAGACGAAGGTCTGGCCGGCGCCGACGGCGACCGGGGTGACATCACTGACCTTCACGCCGTTGCGCACGGCCAGATACTTCGTCAGGAAGTCGGTGGAGGAGCCGAGTCCGGTGACGCCCAGCTTCTTCCCCTTGAAGTCCGCGGGCGACCTGAGGTCGCCCTCCGCCTTCTTGGAGACGATCTCGACCTCCCCCGGCGTCCGGGCGAGCTGGACGACCGACTCCACCCGCTTCCCCTTCGCCTGGAGGTCGAGGGTGTGGTCGTAGAAACCGACGACGCCCTGCACCTCGCCGGCGACCAGGGCCGTGGTGGCCTGCACCCCGGCCGGTTCGGTGAGGAGCTGGACGTCGACGCCCTGCTCCTGGAAGAAGCCGAGCCGCTGGGTGAGCACCGCCGGCAGATAGATGACCTTGTCGAGACCTCCGACCATGATCCTCACGGTCTTCCCGGAGGTCTTGCCGCCCCCGGCGTTGGCGCCGTTTCCGGACACCTCGTCGGCACACCCGGCGAGAACGGTCACGAGGGCCACGGCGGCAGCCGCGAAGCGGAGGCGGGCACTGCTGGTTGAACGCATGGCTGCTGTTCCTTCGAGTGAGGGGGAGAGAGGACGAGGGCCGTGGACGCCAGACCCTCCGGCGTCCTGCGCGGCCTCAGTCGCCCGCCCCCGGCTGGGCCGCCTTCCAGCGGAACAGCCGCCGTTCCGCGAACGTCAGCAGCCCTTCCGCCAGCAGCGCGACCACCGCGAGGATGACCATCGCCGCGTACACACCCGCCGAGTTGAACGTCCCCTGGGAGGCGGCGACGAGCAGCCCGATCCCCTTCGTCGCCCCGATGTACTCGCCGACGATGGCCCCGATCAGCGCGAAGCCGAAGCTCACATGGAGGCTGGTGAAGATCCAGGACGTGGCGGACGGCACGACGACCTGAAGGGTCACCCGGCGGTTGCTCGCGCCCAGGATGCGGGCGTTGGCGACGAGGTTGCGGTCCACCTCCCGCGCCCCCTGGAACGCGTTGAAGAAGACGGGGAAGAAGACCAGCACCACGGCCGAGGCGACCTTGGAGGCAGGGCCCAGGCCGAACCAGATGAGGAAGATCGGCGCGAGGACGATCCTCGGCAGCGCGTTGAGGATCTTGATGTACGGGCCGAGGACGTCGGCCAGGAAGCGCACCCGGCCGAGCGCGATGCCGAGGGCCACGCCGCCCGTCACGCCGATGACCCAGCCGAACAGGGCCTCGTAGAGCGTGTACCAGATCTGCTCGCCGAGCGAGCCCTGGGCGGTGCCGTGTGCCGTCCACTGCACGATCTGGTCCCAGATCTCCGACGGCATCGAGAAGTTGAAGGGGTCGATGGCCTTGTGCCGGGCCATCAGCTCCCAGGCCCCGAGCACGACGGCGAGCAGCAGCACCCGCACGGCGAGGACCAGCAGCTTCCGGTGACGGGCGGCCCTGGCCCGGGCCTCCGTACGGCCTGTCGCACTCTTCGGCGCGGCCGCCGCGGCGGGGACGACGGCGGAACGGGACGGAATCGACTCATGCGACACGCTCGGCACCCCTCTCCCGTGTGATGCGGACCTCTTCGCCGAGCGAGGACCAGATCTCGCGGTAGATCTCGATGAACTCCGCCTCCAGACGGATGGATTCGACCTTCCGGGGCCGGGGCAGCCGGACGGGGAAGACCTCCTTGACGGTGGCCGGGCCGGCGGTCATCACGACCACCTTGTCGGCCAGCGCGATCGCCTCCTCCAGGTCATGGGTGACGAAGACGACGGACGCGGCCGTTCCGCCGGGCCGCCCACCGCCCCACAGCTCCAGGAGCTCGTCCGACATCAGCGCGCGGGTCTGCACGTCGAGCGCGGAGAACGGCTCGTCCATCAGCAGGATCGAGGGGTCGCCGACAAAGGTCTGGGCCAGTGCCACACGCTTGCGCTGGCCACCGGAGAGCTGGTGCGGATAGCGGTCGGTGAAGGCCGCGAGACCCACCCGGCCGAGCCAGTCGAGGGCGCGCTCGCGCGCCTCCGCCTTCGGCACGCCACGGAATCGCGGACCGGCCATCACATTGGACAGGACCGTGCGCCAGGGGAACACCGCGTCCTGCTGGAAGACGAACCCGACCTCCGGCCGGATCCCGGTCACGGGTTCACCGTCGACGAGCACCTCGCCCTCGGACGGCTCCTCCAGCCCGCTGACCAGAGTGAGGGTGGTCGACTTCCCACAGCCGGTGGGTCCCACCACGGCCACGAACTCACCGCGCTCCACGGTCAGGTCGAGATCGCGCACGGCCGTGTGCCCCGCGCCCGAAGGGGTGCGGAACACCTTGGTGGCGCCGCGCAGCTCGATGGCCGGATACCGGCCCGGTGGGGTCCCGCTGGGGGTAGCGTCGCTCGTCCCGCTGTTCATCGTGGTGCCTCCTGTGCCCGGCTCGTCCGCCCCGCGGTCCCTCGGGGCGGTGCTGGACCGTAGGCGCGGCGCGCCCCGCGCGGACAGCCTTGTGAGCGCTGTGCGGGTTGAGGGCACGAACCCTGTTCTGCTCGTTTTGCTCGCGGTAGAACAACGAAAGCGCTACGGAACCGGCCACTGGCCGGTCGTCCGGCTACGTTCTGGTGGCACCGCAGGACGAAAACGAAAGGGACCCCTATGCGCCCCCGGTGGCCCCGCCGTGTCTTCGCCCAGGTGCTGCTCGCCCAGCTGCTGATCATCACCGGTGTGACCGGGCTGGCCGCGGGGCTCTTCCTCGCGCCCCTCGGCTCGCAGTTGGACGACCAGGCCGAGCGGCAAGCACTGGCCATAGCGCAGACCACCGCCACCCAGCCCGGCATCGCCCGTGAACTGCTGGCCGGACTGCCCACCCCGCAGGGGCCCGTACAGACCGCCGCCGAACGCATCCGGCTGGCCACGGGCGCCAGCTATGTGGTGGTCGTCGACGTCCAGGGCACCCGCTACTCCCACCCCTCGCCCGCGCGGATCGGCGAGCGGGTCAGCACCGACCCCGGCGAGGTCCTGGGCGGGCAGGAGTGGAAGGGCATCGCCAAGGGCACGCTCGGCCGCTCGGCACGCGGCAAGGTGCCGTTGCGCGACAGCGAGGGCGCCGTGGTCGGTGCCGTCTCCGTCGGCATCGCCTACGACAGCGTGCACGCGCTGCTGGTCCACGCGGTGCCGGGCATCCTGCTGTACGCCGGTGCCGCCCTGGGGGCCGGGGCGCTGGCGGCGCTCGCCGTCTCCCGGCGGCTGCGCAAGCGCACCCGCGGCATCGAACTCACCGAGATATCCGCCCTGCTGGACGAGCGCGAGGCGATGCTGCACGGCATACGCGAAGGGGTGGTGGCCCTCGACCGGCGCGACCGCGTACGGCTCGTCAACGACGAGGCCCAGCGGCTGCTCGGGCTCGGGCAGGACGCGATCGGGCAGCCGCTGGACAGCGTCCTGCCGCCCGGCCGGACCACGGACGTGCTGGCGGGGCGGGTGACGGGCACGGACCTGCTCACCGTCCGGGACGGGCGGGTCCTGGTCGCCAACAGGATGGACACCGCCGACGGCGGCACCGTGGCCACCTTGCGCGACCGCACCGAACTGGAGCAGCTCCGCCGGGAGCTCGACGGCACCCGCGGCCTGACCGACGCGCTGCGCGCCCAGGACCACGAACACGCCAACCGGCTGCACACCCTGGTCGGACTGCTGGAGCTGGAACTGTACGACGAGGCCGCCGAGTTCCTGGCGGAGGTGACGGGCGCGCACCGGGCCACGGCCGAGCAGGTCGCCGAGCGGGTGCGCGATCCGCTGGTCGGCGCGCTGCTGGTGGGCAAGAGCGCGGTCGCGGCCGAACGCGGCGTGGCCCTGCGGGTGAGCCCGCGCACCCGGCTGCCCGACCGGGTGGTCGACCCCCGCGACCTGGTCACCGTCCTGGGCAACCTCGTGGACAACGCGCTGGACGCGACCGCCGGCCGGACCGGCGGGGAACCGTTCGTGGAAGTGGAACTGCGGACGGTGGGCGCCGCGCTGATCGTGCGGGTCACCGACAACGGGCCCGGGGTGCCCGCCGCCGACCGCGAACTCGTCTTCGCCGACGGCTGGTCCACCAAGGAACCGCCCCCGCACCGCCGCCGCGGACTCGGCCTCTCCCTCGTCAGAAGACTGGCCGAACGCTACGGAGGATCGGCGCGG
The DNA here is from genome assembly GCF_040689515.1 of Streptomyces sp. NPDC051173. Classification (NCBI taxonomy): domain Bacteria; kingdom Bacillati; phylum Actinomycetota; class Actinomycetes; order Kitasatosporales; family Streptomycetaceae; genus Streptomyces; species Streptomyces sp. NPDC051173. Next base: position 18,117 of record NZ_JBFBBD010000073.1, on the reverse strand, counting down.
GCAGACGAACGGGAAGGCGGCGGCGCGGTGTTCACCGTGGAGTTGCCCGAAGCAGTGCGCTCACTCGAAGAGGTGAAGTAAATGATCGAGGTACTGGTGGTGGACGACGATTTCCGCGTCGCCGAGATCAACGCCGCGTATGTCGCGCGCGTGCCCGGCTTCCATGTCGGCGCCAAGGTCCACACCGCGGCACAGGCCCTGGCCGTGCTCGAACAGGGCGGCATCGACCTGATGCTCCTGGACCACTTCCTGCCCGACGAGACAGGACTCTCCCTGGTGCGCCGGATGCGGCAGCGCGGCCACCTCACCGACGTGATCATGGTGACGGCTTCCCGGGACGTCGCGACGGTGCAGGCGGCGATGTGCTTCGGCGCCCTGCAATACCTGGTCAAACCGTTCACCTTCCCGGGGCTGCGGGTGAAGCTGGAGGCGTACGCCCAGCTGCGCCGGACCCTCGACGACGCGCACGAGGCCGGCCAGGACCAGGTCGACCGCATCTTCGGCACCCTGCGCACCGCGGCCACCAGCGCCCCTCTGCCGAAGGGGCACTCCGCGCCCACCGCCGAACTGATCCGCCGCGTGCTCTCGGACGCCGCGCGGCCGCTATCGGCCCACGAGGTCGCCACCCGCGCGGGCCTGAGCCGCTCCACCGCCCAGCGCTACCTCAAACGCCTGGAGGAGTCCGGCAGACTCCGCCTCACCCTCAAGTACGGCGAAACCGGCCGCCCGGAACACCGCTACGCCTGGACGACCCGCTGAGCACACCGGGCCCCGGAGAGGCCACTTGACCCTCCGTCAACTCCGGTGCGGGTCGGGCGGCACCACGATCCCGTAGCGGAAGGCGTACCGCACGGCCTGCGCGCGATCCCGCGCCCCCGTCTTGGCGAAGAGGTTGTTGATGTGCGTCTTGACCGTCGCCGTGCTGACGTGCAACCGGCGGGCGATCTCGGCGTTGGACAGCCCCTCGGCGACCAGGGACAGCACCTCCGCCTCACGCGCCGTCAGCCCGTCCGGCAACTCCCGGCGCGGCGGCGCCCCGGGGGCGGGGCCACCGAGCGGCGACGGCCCCGCAGTGGCCGTACGCTCCGGGGAGCCTCCCTCCCCGGATGCGGAGAGCCGCTCCAGCAACCGGCGCTGGACATTGGGCGAGAGCCCCGCCTCCCCCGACATCACATGCCGAACCGCCCGCACGATCTCCTCCCCGCCGGCGTCCTTGGTGAGATACCCGCGCGCCCCGGCCCTGAGCGCGGGGAAGAGCGAGTCGTCGTCGCCGTAGGTGGTCAGGATCACGACCTGGGTCGACGGATGCTCGGCACGGATGCGCCGCGTCGCCTCCACCCCGTCACAGCGCGGCATCCGGAGGTCCATCAGCACCACATCGGGGGCGAGTTCGGCCACCAGCCGCACCGCTTCATGGCCATCGGCCGCAGCCCCCACGACCTCGATCCCCGGCAGCAGGCCGAGCAGCATCACGATCCCCTCGCGCACCACCGTCTGATCGTCGGCCACCACGACCCGCGCCACGTCACGGCCTTCGGCGCCGCCCGCCCCGCCCGACCCCGGAGCCCCCGCGCTCCCTTCCCCGCCGGCTTTCCCGCCCGGCGCACCCTGAGGGCCGCTCGCACCTCCCACTCCTCCCGCCCCGGCCGCCCCACCGCCACCGACCGCGCCGTCCGTCATGCCGGCACCCGCAAACGCACCACAAAGCCCTCCTGCCCAGGTCCGGCCGGTCCGGCCTCCAGCGTGCCGCCCAGCAGTTCGGCGCGCTCCCTCATCCCCAGCAGACCGTACCCGGCACCGGACACGGCGAGATCCCCGGCATCCACAGGACCGCCCCCGTCACGGACCCACAGCTCCACCTCGCCCTCCAGATAGGTGAACCTCATCTCGACGTCCGCACCGGGCGCGTGCTTGCGGACATTCGTCAGGGCCTCCTGGGCGACCCTGCGCACCGTCAGCCCGGCCTCCGCCGGCAGGCCCCTGGGCTCCCCCGCCACTTCGAGGCGTGCTCCCTCGGACGCGGACGCCTCCCTGAGGAAGTCCTCGACGCGGGACATCTCGCCGCGCAGCGCGGAGAGCGCCTGCCGGGTCTCGGCCAGCCCCTCGCGCGCCATGCCCCGGGCCGCCACCACCCGCTCCAGGATCCGCTGCCGGTCCTCCCCCCTCTCGATGAGCAGCCGCGCCGCCTCCAGGTGCACCATCTGCGCGGAGAGGCTGTGGGCGAGCACGTCGTGGATCTCCCGGGCGATCCGGGCCCGTTCGGCGAGGGCCGCGGACTCGGCCTCCGCCCGGCGAGCCGCCCGCTCCTGTGCCAGCAGCCGGAACCCGGCCCCCCGCGCCTCCTCGTCCAGCCGCAGCGCGTATCCGATGACGGGCAGCCCCAGCGCCGTCAGGGCGGCCACCGTCGGCGGGTCCGTGCTCGCCAGGGCGTACGACCCCATGGCGACCACGGAGACGGCCACTCCGTACAGCATCGGGAGCCGCTCCATCGCGACGAGCGCGCACAAGCTCCAGAGCACCGCCGCCGGTGTGTGCACCCCCGCCGCCTGGGATCCGACACCGACCGCGTACAGCACCGCCAGCACCCCCAGGGACGGCCACAGCCGCTGGGCGAGCGTCGTGCCGTAGTAGACCCGGATCCCGGCGACGCAGACGATCAGGCCGATGGCCAGGGCGACGAATCCCCACCCGTGCAGCAGGTGATCACTCAGCACACCCCAGAGGACCAGGGCGAGCAGGGCGAGCCGTACCACCCAGCTCATGACCTGGCGCCGCAGTGGCACCCCCATCCGCGAGAGCGCCTCACGGGCCGGCCACTCGGCCCAGTTCTCCATCGGCACGTGATCGTCCCTCCGCCGCGACGCGAGCTCAGCCACCGGCAGGGACACCGTACGCCGGGCGGAGGCCCTGGGCCCGGTGGGCCAGCACCCCGGAGCGGGCCAGGAGCACGGCCGCGACTGTCATCATCGTCGCGGCGCCACCCTGGTGGACCCCGACCAGCGCCCCCAGGCCGTAGAGCGCGACGCGCAGGACCGCCCCGCCGAGCCATATGGCGGCCGTGGCCTTGCCGCCCCGGGCCCAGAGGGCCCCGGACTCGTCGGACCATATTCGGGTGGTCCAGGCCCACGCGGCGCCGGTGGCGAGCCCCGCCAGCACCCCGCCGGCCAGCAGGCCCACGGACGCCGCGCGGTGCCCGGCGTCGATCAGCCCCGGCTGCCGGACGGCCAGGACGACGAGCACCGCGGGGAGGAGCCACCAGCGCCGGGCGTCGGCCGCCACCTTGCGCGGCCTCGTCTGCCTGACGAGCACGATCGCGCAGACCGCGACGATCACTGCGACATCGAAAAAGCCGGACATGGGACAAGCCTCCGCGGAGCGTGGACGGGCGCGAACGATTCAACGCATCCGACGCTACGGATCCGGCTCACGGCCGGGATCGGACCACGGGTGGGCTTCGGGTGGAACCTGGGTGGAGTCCCGGGTGGAGATCGCTCTCCACCCGGGGGTGGAGGCCCCGCGCCGGCACACGCGCCTCCCGGACGGGCCTCCCCGCACGGACCATGGCCGCCCACGGCCGCCGGCCCTCTACCGGCGCGGATCCCGGCGGGCGCGCGGGCGGGCAGGCAGACGCCCGGCCGGCGCCTGCCGGAGGGAGGGCGTCCGGACAGGCGTCGCCGCGTCACTCACCGACGCGTCAGGCATCGATGCGCGAGCGGTCCAGCGTGGCGGCGGAGTTGGTGATGAACTCCTTGCGGGGGGCGACCTCGTTGCCCATCAGGAGGTCGAAGGCGCGCTCCGCCGCTTCCAGGTCGCTGATGTTGATGCGCCGCAGCGTGCGGTGGCGGGGGTCCATCGTGGTCTCCGCGAGCTGGTCGGCGTCCATCTCACCGAGACCCTTGTAGCGCTGGATGCCCTCCTTGTAGCGGACGTTCTTCCGCTCCAGCTCCAGCAGCGTCTGCCGCAGCTCGCTGTCGGAGTAGGTGTAGATGTACTTGTCCTGCCCCTTCTTGGGGTGGGTCAGCTCCACCCGGTGCAGCGGCGGCACCGCCGAGAAGACCCGCCCCTCCTCCACCATGGGCCGCATGTAGCGCTGGAAGAGGGTCAGCAGCAGGCAGCGGATGTGCGCGCCGTCCACATCGGCGTCGGCGAGGAAGATCACCTTGCCGTAGCGCGCCGCGTCGATGTCGAAGGTCCGGCCGGACCCCGCTCCTATCACCTGGATGATCGCGCCGCACTCGGCGTTCTTGAGCATGTCGGAGACCGACGACTTCTGGACATTGAGGATCTTGCCGCGGATCGGCAGCAGCGCCTGGAACTCGGAGTTCCGGGCCAGCTTCGCCGTGCCGAGCGCCGAGTCGCCCTCGACGATGAACAGCTCGCTGCGCTCGACGTCGTCGCTGCGGCAGTCGGCGAGCTTGGCCGGCAGCGAGGAGGACTCCAGCGCGGTCTTCCGCCGCTGGGCCTCCTTGTGCTGCCGGGCGGCGATGCGCGTACGGGCCGCGGCGACGATCTTCTCCAGCACGGCCCGCGCCTGCTGCTTGGCGTCACGCTTGGTGGAGGCCAGGAACGCCTTGAGCTCCTTGGCGACCACGTTCGCCACGATCCGGGAGGCGGCCGAGGTGCCCAGGACCTCCTTGGTCTGCCCCTCGAACTGCGGTTCCGCCAGGCGGACCGTCACGACGGCCGTGAGCCCCTCCATGGCGTCGTCCTTGACGACGTCGTCCTCGGCGACCCGCAGGAGCTTCGAGGAGCGGAGCACCTCGTTGACCGTCTTGGCGATCGAGCGCTCGAATCCGGCCATATGTGTGCCGCCCTTGGGGGTGGCGATGATGTTGACGAAGGACTTCACCGTCGAGTCGTAACCCGTGCCCCAGCGGAGCGCGATGTCCACGCCGAGCTCGCGGGTGACCTCGGTCGGGGTCATGTGCCCGCGGTCGTCGAGGACCGGCACGGTCTCCTTGAAGGTGCCCTGGCCGCTCAGCCGCAGCACGTCGCACACAGCCTTGTCCTGCGCGAGGTACTCGCAGAACTCGCTGATGCCGCCGTCGTAGCGGAACGTCTCCTCAGTGCTGTCCGCGCCGTCGAGGCCCCGCTCGTCACGGACGACGATGGTCAGTCCCGGCACCAGGAAGGCGGTCTGCCGCGCGCGGCCGTACAGCGTCTCCAGGGAGAGCTTCGCGTCCTTGAGGAAGATCTGGCGGTCCGCCCAGTAGCGGACACGGGTGCCGGTGCGGGCCTTGGGGACCTTCTTGCCCTTCAGGAGGCCGTTGGCCGGGTCGAAGGGCGCGTCCGGGCCGGACTCGGTGAAGATGCCGGGGACACCGCGCCGGAAGCTGATCGCGTGCGTCCGGCTGTTTCGGTCCACCTCCACGTCCAGCCGGGCGGAGAGCGCGTTGACGACGGAGGCGCCCACGCCGTGCAGACCACCGGAGGCGGCGTACGAGCCGCCGCCGAACTTGCCGCCCGCGTGCAGCTTGGTCATCACGACCTCGACACCGGACAGCCCGGTCTTGGGCTCGACGTCCACGGGGATGCCGCGGCCGTTGTCCCGGACCTCCACCGAGCCGTCGTCGTGGAGGACCACCTCGATCAGGTCGCAGAACCCGCCCAGGGCCTCGTCGACGGAATTGTCGATGATCTCCCAGAGGCAGTGCATCAGGCCACGGCTGTCGGTGGAGCCGATATACATACCGGGACGCTTGCGAACGGCCTCAAGACCCTCGAGGACGAGCAGGTGCCGCGCGGTGTAGTTGGATCCGTCCCGGTCTGCCCCGGTCAGCAACGCAGTGGACGGCACGGACATATCGGCGGTCACGCGGTTCGCTCCTCGCTGAATTTCTTTTTCGGCCCCGGTCGGGCGCGGTCATGGCTCGGTCGCCGTTCAGAGGGTACCGAGGCCTGGTAGAGCCTTTGCGCAGCCACCCGCAGGAATGCCCATGCTAGTCCAGAGTCGATCACGCGTTCGATGACTCGATGGAGTGACGTGCACATCACGTTCCCTTGGAGGCATGAACCATTTAGGCTCCGGGCACGTCCTCAAGAACAACCCGGCAAGCCGGCCGGGCAGGACCAAAGACCCCCAGCGACGTGAAACCGTAAGCCCACGCAATACGGCTCATTCGCCGCCAACCGTCAAGATCTGGCCCACTCGGAAGGAACTTTCGAGGAAAAGCCGCGAGCGGGAACGTTTTCGGCCTGGTTGGATGTTGACCCTGGTACGACAGCTCGTCGAGCTAGAGAAGAGGCGACGTGACTACTGTTCTGACCCCCGCGAGCCCGCTGACGGCCGCTGACCGCTGCGACCGGTGCGGCGCTCAGGCTTACCTGCGCGTCGTTCTCATGAGCGGCGGCGAACTGCTCTTCTGCGCCCACCACGGGCGTAAGTTCGAGCCAGAACTCAAGAAGATCGCCGCGGAGATACAGGACGAGACGGAGCGGCTCACCGCCACTCCGGCGTCCGCGTCCGACGAGGACCGTTGAGTCCGCAATGGAACGCTGACACATCGCATCCGACGACGAGCGAGGTCCGGCCATCCAGGGCCGGGCAGCGGCGGGCGGCCACCCCCACGGGGGAGGTCGCCCGCTCTCGTGTCCGCACGCACGCCACCTGCCCTCTCCACCGCCCTCACCGCCGCCTTCCCGGCCGCGTCCTGGCGTGATGGCGCAGGCCCCTCGGGACAGCCCGCGACACGAGTTGCTGAACCGTCGTAGGCAGCGCCAGAGGCTCGGTGCGCTCCGGCTCCGGGACTGCCGTCCGGACGGGCGGCTCGACGGCCTGAGCGGCGGCTGGAGCGGCTTCCTTCGCCCCTTCGGCCACACGTGCCGCCACCAGTGACTTGACCGCGGAGATACGCGTGTAGACCCCTGGATGGCCCTTCTGGGCACAACCGCTGCCCCAGGACACCAGCCCGATCAGTCTCCCCCGCGCGACCAGCGGTCCACCGCTGTCGCCCTGACAGGCGTCCTTGCCTCCGTCCGGCAGCCCGCCGCACAGCATCGAACCCCGACGGTAGACACCCTCCGCGCTCCCCGGGTATGCCCGCTCGCACAGGGCGTCGTCCAGCACGAGCAGCTTGGCGGTACGGAGCGTCTCCGAGTAGGTGCCGTCGCCGTACACGTCGCCCCACCCGTAGACCATGGCCGACGTGCCCGTCCGGTACACCGAGTCGCCCGACTGCGCCATAGGGAGGACCCGGCCCCCGGGCACCGGCTCCTTCAGGGTGAGCACGGCGACGTCGCCCGCGTTGGTCCCTGCGTCGTACCCCGGGTTGACCCAGGTGTCGCGGAGCTCCAGCTCGAAGCCGGTCACTCCCCGCAGATCGTCCCGGCCGCTGATGATCCGGAGATCCTTCGCCTCGCTCACGTCCATGCCGAGCACTTCGTGGCTCAGGCAGTGCGCCGCCGTGATGACCGTCCTGGGGCCCACCACGACGCCGCCGCAGAACTGCCCCGACCGGGCGGCCCCGAACCGCTGGCGGCTCGCCAGAGCCACCGCCCAGGGCGCGTCCGAGGCCCGCACGGACTGTCCGCCGACGATCCCCCGGTCCGCCACCGCCGGAGCGGGGGCCGCAAGCAGCAGCGCGATGGCGCCGGCCAGCGGATAGCTCAGGGAGCGCATGCGATCTCCTGACGGTGCGGAGTTCCTTGCACACCCAGGGTCAACCCGCGCGGCGATCACCGCATCCCGAAGCCGGACGGGCGTACTCCGAATTCGCGCCCGGCCCTACGGAAAGCCCGAAGGCCCGGCGCCTCCGCGAGGGAGGGCCGGGCCTTCGGGACCTGCTGAACGGGTCCGTCCGTCAGTCCAGGTAGTCGCGCAGGACCTGGGAGCGGGACGGGTGACGCAGCTTCGACATCGTCTTCGACTCGATCTGACGGATGCGCTCACGCGTCACCCCGTAGACCTTGCCGATCTCGTCGAGGGTCTTCGGCTGACCGTCGGTGAGACCGAAGCGCATCGAGACGACGCCCGCCTCACGCTCGCTGAGCGTGTCCAGGACGGAGTGCAGCTGCTCCTGGAGAAGGGTGAAGCTGACGGCATCGGCGGGCACGACCGCCTCGGAGTCCTCGATGAGGTCACCGAACTCGCTGTCGCCGTCCTCACCCAGGGGGGTGTGGAGGGAGATCGGCTCACGGCCGTACTTCTGGACCTCGATGACCTTCTCGGGGGTCATGTCGAGCTCCTTGGCCAGCTCCTCCGGGGTGGGCTCGCGGCCCAGGTCCTGGAGCATCTGGCGCTGGACACGCGCGAGCTTGTTGATGACCTCGACCATGTGCACCGGGATACGGATGGTGCGGGCCTGGTCGGCCATCGCGCGCGTGATGGCCTGGCGGATCCACCAGGTCGCGTACGTCGAGAACTTGTAACCCTTGGTGTAGTCGAACTTCTCGACGGCGCGGATCAGACCGAGGTTGCCCTCCTGGATGAGGTCCAGGAAGAGCATGCCGCGGCCGGTGTAGCGCTTGGCCAGGGAGACCACGAGTCGGAGGTTGGCCTCCAGCAGGTGGTTCTTGGCGCGGCGCCCGTCCTCGGCGATGATCTCCAGCTCACGCTTGAGCTTGGGCGCGAGCTTGTCGGAGTTCGCCAGCTTGTCCTCGGCGAACAGGCCCGCCTCGATGCGCTTGGCGAGCTCGACCTCCTGCTCGGCGTTGAGGAGGGGGACCTTGCCGATCTGCTTGAGGTAGTCCTTGACCGGGTCGGCGGTGGCACCGGCCACCGCGACCTGCTGCGCGGGCGCGTCGTCCTCGTCCTCGTCGGACAGGACGAAGCCCTTGTTCTCGCCGGTCTCGTCCTCTTCCTCGCCGCCCTTGCCCGGGGTCGGGGTCTCGTCGACGAGCTCGTCCTCGAGCAGCTCGTCGGCATCCTTCTTGGAGGCGGTCTTCTTGGCCGCCGTCTTCTTCACGGCGGTCTTCTTGGCCACCGTCTTCTTTGCCGCCGCCTTCTTGGTGGCGGCCTTCTTCACGGGCGAGCCCACGGCGTCGTCACCGTCGCCGTACGCGTCCGAGGCGGACGTCGCGGACGCGGTCTGGCGTGCCGTGACCGTCTTGGACGCCACGGCCTTGGTGGCGGTGCGCTTCGCCGGGCTCTTCGCTGCGACGCTCTTGCGGGTGCGCTTGGGCGCCTCGGCGGCACTGACCATCAGCGTCACACCCTCCTCGTCGAGGACCTGGTTGAGGCTGCGCAGAACATTCTTCCACTGGGTTGGCGGAATCTGGTCAGCCTCGAAGGCCCGACGCACGTCGTCGCCGGCGATCTGCCCCTCGGCCTTTCCCTGCTCGATGAGCGCCATCAGAGACTCGGATTCGGCGATCTCCGGCGGGAGCGTACGGGATGTGCTGGCCGACACGAACAACCTCTCGGAACGATGGAAACGGCTTTCGGTCCCGGCCCTCTCTGGATGAGGATCCGGTTCCGACGACCGCCGGCAAGGATGAACCGGCGGCGCGGGTGGTGAATGCAGAGGGACTCAGCACCTCGAACGAGGCCTGTATTCCTTCCGCGGCTGCCACCTCTTTAGTCATCGCACTGCCTCAAAGAGCGTTACGCCCAATCCTCGTGGCCCGAGTCACACCCCATAAGGGATATAAGGCCACTTCGGCGGACAGAACACCCCGATGCACCCCCGCCCGAGTTCCGGGGGCGCCATGTGCCGTTCGTCCACAACGGCTCGCGCGGGCGACCCGGACGTGCGGCCGTACGCGCGAGCCGTGGGCACGGTCTCGCGCATGCGGCCCGTCCGTGCGACCCGCCGGCGCCGTTCCGCTCTTCCGCGCGGTCAGTGCTCGCGAGGGGCCGGCACCACGCGCTCGACGTCCGGGTGGGCGACGAGCAGTTGCCGCATCGCGGCTTCCGCCCCGGCGGCGTCCCCCGCGCCCACGGCGTCGACGATCCGGAGGTGATGCCCCACGCCCGCCTCCGTGGGGCGGTCACAGCCGCCCGAGGGCGCGCCCGAGACGTGCAGGGCGGCGGAGACGATGCCGGCGAGGTGCTCCAGCATGCGGTTGCCCGCGACCTGGAGCAGCAGCGAGTGGAACTCGGCGTCGGCGCGCGAGAAGGTGAGCGAGTCGCCCTGCGCCAGCGCGTGGCCCATGATCTCGGCCATGTCGGCGAGGCGCTGCTGGACGTCCTCGCGCCCGTGTCCTGCGGCGAGCCGGGCGGCGAGCGGCTCGATGGTCCAGCGGAGCTCGCAGAGCTCGCGGCGCTGGTCCTCGCGCTGGGGGCCGAAGGCCCGCCACTCGATGATGTCGGGGTCGAGCAGGTTCCAGTCGCTGACGGGGCGGACCCGGGTGCCGACGTTGGGGCGGGCGCTGACCAGGCCCTTGGCCTCGAGGACGCGCAGGGACTCGCGGACGACGGTGCGGGAGACCTCGAACCGCTGGCCGATCTCCTCGGGGACGAGCGGACGGTCGGCTCCCAGATCGCCGGAGACGATCATCTGGCCGAGCTGCTGGACGAGCTGGCCGTGCAGCCCTCGGCCGCGGCTGCCGGCCGCGCGGCGGCCTGCCCGGCTCAACTCCGCCTCGCCGTCCCAGGCGGGCGAAGCCCGGCGGTCGACCCCTGGGGTCTCCGCGTAGGGGTAACGGTCAAGCTCGCCCGGGCCTGTGAGGCCGGTGTCGGCGGGGCGAGCCGCGGTCATCATGGTGTGCGCAAGGGTACTCACGCCTCCTTTGTCGGCGACACCTCGAAGTCCCTTGAGGTCTTTGGTGAAAAGCACACGAAAGGGTGATCGCCCATTACCTCACAATTGACGCCCAAATGGACAGAACCGGGCACCCTCCGGGGTGGCGTGAATGCGGAGCGTGACGACATTGGCGCCTGGCGGCCGCTTGGATTCCGGAGCGTGAGCGCGGCGGCGTGAACACCCGGGCGCGCGCCGTCATTTCGGCCTGCCGCGGAACACGGTGAGGACGTACGCGCCGAGCAGTCCCGCGAGCGACAGCGCGAGCGCCCAGCCGACGGGCTGGGACACCAGCTCCAGGGCCGCCGAGATTCCGGTGTCCATCTCGGACGGCCACTGGACGACTGCCGCCGCGCGCAGCCGCTCCGGGAGCCCGATGAGGGACCGGGCCGCGGGCTCGGCGAGCACGCTGCCGAGGAGCGGCATCACAAGGGTCGGCACCGCCAGCATCGCGACCAGCCCCAGAGCGGTGGAGCGGAACAGCGCGCCGGCGAGAAGACCGGCCCACGCACAGCCGAGGGCCAGGCAGGCACAGCCCGCGAGCCCGACGGCCCAGCCCGCGGGGGCGACGACCGCGTCGTCGCCGTAGAGCAACCGCACCACGACCGCGTCGAGCAGCACCGCGACGAGCGCGAGGAGCACGGCGGCCGCGCCGGTGACCGCGAGCTTGGCTCCGAGCAGTCCGAGACGGCGGGGGACAGTGCCCTGGTCCGGCGCCAGCGCGGGGTAGCGGAACTCCTGGCCGAAAGAGAGCGCTCCGATGAGCCCGGCGCCGAACGCCGCCGGCGGCAGGGGCAGCAGGCTCGGCCAACCGGTGAACAGGCGCGGCTCCGGGGCTCCGGTGCGGGCCAGCAGCACAGCGGCCAGGAGCGAGACGCCGAGGGTGGCGGCCGTCACGATCCAGCCGGTCGGGGCCCCGGTCGCGCGGCGCAGTTCGTACCGCAGGGGCCAGACGGGGTCGGGGGCCGGGAGGCGCGGCAGCGGGCGGGGCACGATGACGGGCCGGACGGTCGGGCCGGACGCTTCCTCGGCGCCGCGCTCCCCCGGCCCTCCACCGGACGCGACAGCGTGCGGAGCCTCGTGCGGAGCCGCCTCGGGACCGGAGCTGCCCCGGCGGCCGTCGGCACGCGGCAAGGGGGGCACAGGTCCGGTGTCACCCGCCTCCTCGGTCAGGCGGTGGACGAGGATGCCGTGCCGGTAGGCGGCCTCCCCGACGACCGCGCAGCTGCTGCCGTAGACCGACAGCCTGCCGCCGCCCTCGTGCACGACCTCCATGGGCGGCTTCCCCGGGGGCATCTCCACGGTGTCGGCTTCGGCCTCCAGGAGATGGGCGAGACGGGGCGCGAGCGGCGAGCGCACCACGACGCGGGGGCGGAGTCGCGTACGGGCGAAGGCGGCCGCCTCCTGGTCGGCGACGAGGCGCCCCTGGTCGATGGTGACGACCTGATGCGCGATGCGGGCGGTCTCGGAGGCGTCGCGGGAGGTGACGAGGACAGCACCGCCCTGCTCGGCGAAGCCGCGCAGCACTCCGTGGAGCCACGCGGTCTCGCGGGGAGAGAGCTCGTGCGCGGGCTCGTCGAGGACCAGGGTGTGCGGATCACCGAGCAACGCGGCGGCGAGGCCCAGACGGCGGTCCATGCCGCGGGAGAAGGCATCGAGACGTTGGCCGGCGAGGCCGGTGAGCCCCACGACCTCCAGCACCTCGTCGGCGCGGCGTACGGGCACGCCGGCCGCGGCACTGAGCATGCGCAGATGGCTCCGGGCGGTGCGGGCGGGGTGACCGGGGACGTCGCCGAGGAGAACCCCGACCTCCCGCATGGGGTGAGCGACGTGGTCGAGGGTGCGGCCGCGGAAGAGGGCGACGCCGCGGCCGGGGTCGAGCCGCAGCATGAGCCGCAGGGTGCTGGTCTTGCCCGCGCCTTGCGCACCGAGGAGGACGGTCACCCGCCCGGGGCGCGCCTCGAAGGTGATGTCGTCGACGGCGGGAGGCTGGTCGCGGCGCGGGGCGCTCGTCAGTCCGATGGCCTGGATCATGGCTTCTTCCGCTGGGCGTGAGACGGCTCGGCGGCACGGCCGGCGACTGGCCCGGGGCTGCCCGGGATCGAGCGGATCCGGGGGATCGCACAGCGCGCGAAGTCGCTGGGACGTACGGCAGCACCGTAACCCGATATGCCGGAATTGCTCCGTAATACCGACAGTTGTCCACCCGTGTCCCGCCGCGGGAGCGACCTGCCCCTACGCCTCCGGTCGCAGCATCGGCGGGTTGAGCACCGTGGCCCCGCCGGCCCGGAAGAGCTGCGCCGGACGCCCGCCCTGACGGGTCGTCGTCCCCCCTGTGGGCACGAGGAAGCCTGGAGTACCCGTCACCTTGCGATGGAAGTTGCGCGGGTCCAGGACGACGCCCCACACCGCCTCGTACACCCGGCGCAGCTCGCCGACAGTGAATTCCTGCGGGCAGAAGGCGGTGGCGAGCGAGGAATACTCGATCTTGGAGCGGGCGCGCTCGACGCCGTCCGCGAGGATACGGGCGTGATCGAAGGCCAGCGGGGCCGCCTGCTCGCCTTCGCGGCCGTGCACGACCTCTTGGTCGAGCAGATCCTCCACGGGCGCCCAGCGCACGCTGTGCGCGTCACCGCCGGCCCGCGGGGCGGGCAGGTCGGGGGCCAGCGCGAGGTGCGCCACGCTGACCACCCTCATGCGAGGGTCGCGCCTGGGGTCGCCGTAGGTGGCGAGCTGTTCGAGATGGGCGGCGTTGGCGAATGCGGGCCCCGCCGGGTCGTGGGCATGCAGCCCCGTCTCCTCGGCCAGCTCCCGGGCGGCGGCGGTCGCCAGGTCTTCGTCACCCCGGACGAAGCCGCCAGGCAGTGCCCAACGGCCCTGGTACGGGGGCTCGCCACGGCGAACGGCCAGAGCGCACAGGGCGTGGCGACGCACCGTGAGCACGACCAGGTCGACAGTGACAGCGAAGGGCGGAAAGGCCGACGGGTCGTAGGGCATGACGCGATCATAGTCGTCTGCTTGACGATAAACAGGGTCTTGCGGACGGACCGGACGCGCCCCCTCGGACGCCCTCACGCGCGTCACCCTCACACTCCGAGCTGCAGACCGTCGGGCGCTTCTTCGACCATGCCGAGTCCCATCCTGCTGATCCGTACGGCGAACGGCTGCTCGGCGACGCGCAACCCGGTGAAGCGCAAGGCACCCAGCGGCGCGGTGTGCAGCGGCCGGACCGCCACGGATCCGGCAGGCACGTCGGGACAGACACCGGCGAGCGTGGTCAGCAACTGCACCGCACCAGCAGCGGCGACGGCGGCCGGTCGGCAGGCCGCCGGGTGCGGCAGGGGCATGCTGCCAGTGGTGCGCTGCTCCCCCGCGTACATCTCCGGCAGGCGGTGGGCGAAGGCGTCAGCCGCGTCGATCACGCCCCGCAGCAGTGCGCCTGCTTCCCTCTCGTAGCCCGCTGCCGCCAGCCCCGAGACGGCGACGGCGGTCTCGTGCACGCGCACGGCGCCGCTGCGGTGCCCGAACGGGTTGTGTCCGGGCTCCTTCGCCCCCAGGCTGCGCAAACCCCAGCCGGAGTCGAGTGCGGGACCACCGAGCAGTCGGGCCAGTTGCTCGGTCTGCACCTTGTCGAGGAGCCCCGGGGCGTGAGCTCCGGCTCCGAGCAGGCCCGTGTCGAGGAGATGCGCGGCGGTGCTCCCCAAGTGCGGTATCCGCTGCCCCTGGGGAGTGAGGGCGGCAGCCGGGCGGCCACCACCCGGATCCTCCACCCAGAAGTCCTCACGGAATCGCCGGCGCAGTCCGGCCGCCCAGCTCCGCCAGCCCTCGGCTCCGGGCCTGCCATAGGCCTCCAGCAACTCCGCGCCCAAGAGGGCGGCCCTGTGCGCGTGGGCCTGCACTTCGCAGCGGTACGGGCCCCGGGGCAGGGGGTCTGCGAGGTACCCGTCGTCGCCCACTGCCGTGCGCAGCCACCCCAAGCACCGCTCGGCGGCAGGCAGCAGCGCTTCCGTTTCCCTGTCCGGCAGTCCCCACCTCCTGGCCTCGGCAAGCACGACGGGGAACAGCAAGGTGGCCTCGATGCCCGTGCACCCCGGGGGCAGGTGCGCCCCCGCGTGGCGCAGCGCGCCAGGGATACGTCCGCCGTCCGGACCGGGTCCGGGGAACTGGGTGCGCGCCAGGGTACGGAGCGTGCCCGCTGCCAGCCGGACTCCGAGCGGCAACGTCATACGGGCCGCCCACAGCCCCTCGGCGGGAGCGAGGCCGCAGCGCCACGGGACGCCCGCTGCGAGGTGGGCGTCCCCTGGGTACGCGGGGTCGCGTACCAGCAGGGCGCGGAGATCGTCCAGGGCGGCGGCGAGCAGGGCCCCAGCCCGTGGATCGTCCCCGTCCGCCTGCGCGTCGCCCCAGCAAGCCGCGCCCGTTCTGCCCCAGGATGCCGACGCCTCGGGCGAGCGCGTCACGCCGTGCTGCTCCGCGAGCACCCGCAGCTCGATGCTCCGGCTGCTTCCCGGGGCCATGTCGACGTCCCAGCACAGCAGGCCCGCGGAGGCCAGGGTGTCGTCCGGCGGGGGGTCGGCCATGACCGACGACTGGGAGCCGGGCGCCGACCACCGCAGCCCGGAGGCGTGCACGGCGGCGGGGACCTCGGCTCCGGTCAGGCCCGCCGCTGCCGCGCCCAGTTCGGCCAGGTCGGTGCCCAGCGACACCTCCACCCGGAGGCTCAGGGGGCGGGCGGCGGTGCTGCGCAGGACGATGCGCTCGACCCCCTCTGCCGTGCGCAGCCGTTCGACGGTGACGGCCGGATCGGGTCCGGAGTCGGCGGCGGTGCGCACCGTCCCCACGAAGCGGGCGCGGTCGGCGGTGAGCAGCCGCCCCTGCACGGGCAGTGGCTCGGAGCCCCCTACCCGCACAAGGCATCGGGAGAGGAGTCGCCTGCCGCCCCGGTAGAACCCGTCGAGGCCCTGGCCGGTCATCTGCCCGTGCTCGCCGGAGATGGCGAGGGCAGGCAGCGCTACGCAGATGAGCGCCGAGTGGACGGGCTGTGGGCCGTGCGCACGGGGTGCGCCGGTGCGTGGGGGCGGTGCGGGGCGACGGGTCGGCTGACCATGGGGGACGATGCCTTGCACTTGTCTGCACTCCCCTGCGGGTGTCATGGGCCGGGTCGACGGGCAGCGTTTGCGGCCACCCGGATGAACGGCGCCGGGCCCGCCGAAGTCACGGTGCGGGCCACGCACCTCCTTTGTCGCGGGGGTCACTGGGGGCGGTCCTGGCCGCTGCGGGCGCCCTGCTGTCCCCCTGCCCGCCGGGTGCGCGCCCTTCCGGCGGGACCGGTCGGTCCGCCGGGCCGGGTGTTCGCTGCCGGCCTTCCCGCCCTGCTCCGGCGTCGCGTCGCCCCGGGTCCGGACGGAGCGTCCGCCCCGGCCTCTGCGGCGATTCCCCTGCTCTCCTCGTCCTCGACGGCTTGGCGCAGCGCGCGGTCGGCCTGCTCCGCGCGCAGGCAACGGCGCAGGGGTTCGGGATCGAGGCCCTCGTTGCAGGCCCGGTGGAGGAGCTGGGCGAAGAGGTATTCCGGATCGAGGCGGAGGGCCCGTCCCAGGGCGACCCGGGCTTCGAGTTTGTCGCCGGCCGACCAGGCGACCCAGCCCGCCAGGGTGACGGGGGCGGCGGCGTGCTCGGCGTAGGGAGGCACGCAGCGGCGGGCGAGGGCGCGCCAGAGCCGCAGCGCGGCCGGTACGTCGGGGCCCTCCATCCACTCCGCGGCGCGGTCCCGCGTGACGCGGTCCTGCAACCCGATGATGATCGCCGCTGCTTCCTGAGCGGTGAGGAGGGTGTCGTCGCGGGCGTCGGCTTCCGGCCGGCCGCCGGGCGCGGCGGTCTCGTGGAACCTGCCCATGACCGACCGGACCAGGTCCAGCGTTTCCCGACGCACGGTCTCGCAGTCGGCGCCGCGGAGGATGCGGGGCACCAGGGCCATCGCCGCGGCGTCCAGCGCCTGCGTCTGCTCCTCGGCACGGGCTCCGGTGAGGGGCGCGAATCGCGCTTCCAACTGGCTGAGGGAGCCGCGCATCTCCATGCCGGCGTAGGTGGCGGCCGCCGCCATGACCGAGGTGCCGGGGGTTGCGAGGGGGGTGCCGTCCGCGGGGCAGCAGCGCGGGTCGGGACAGCAGTAGGACCAGAAGCGGCGGTCGGAGATGCACAGCGCCTCGTGCACGGGCATGGCGAACCTGCCGCACGCGTCGCGCAATGACCGGGCGAGCGGGCGCAGTCGCTCCA
The DNA here is from genome assembly GCF_040689515.1 of Streptomyces sp. NPDC051173. Taxonomy (NCBI): domain Bacteria; kingdom Bacillati; phylum Actinomycetota; class Actinomycetes; order Kitasatosporales; family Streptomycetaceae; genus Streptomyces; species Streptomyces sp. NPDC051173. The sequence continues at coordinate 1,165 of NZ_JBFBBD010000073.1, read as the reverse complement.
TCACCTCCCGCGCCGTCTCGCCCGGGGCCGGGTCCTGGCAGAGGAAGAGGACGACGCCGTCGGGGCGGGCTCCGCGCTTGTTGCTTCCGGTCACGAGGGTCTCCGCGAGTTGGTCGCAGATCTCGGGCCATTCCTCGCTGGTGTGGGGAATGCCGAGCCTGAGCCTGCCCCCGAAGCGGCCGCGTGCGCCGTGGAGCGCGACCATGACGACGCTGTCGTCGGGAAATAACCCCGGTTAGAGGTACTGGTGACTCCCCGAAGTTGACGCCGCTCAGAGCCCACAGTGACTCACTGCGCCGTGAGTTCAGCCACAAGACGGATGATGTCGTCGAGGGATCCTCGGAGACGCTCCACCAGCACGATGAGGGACATCACGTCCAATTCCGCGAGGTCGGCCGCCCGCGCCTCCTCCAAGTCATGGCTCGCGAGGAAAAGGCGTGTCCCCTGTTCCCGGGTCATCAGATGACACCGTGGTCCCTCGTCGTTCAAGGTTCCCCTCCTCCGTGATCCCTCTGCGGCCACCGTCGCCGCCCGTGACCGTCGCCGCAGGAACCCGGAGGGCCCCGGCAAGCTGCGGTTGAGGCCAGCCGGGGCTCTTACCAGGCGTGACGCGGTGAGCGTCACAAGCGCCGTCGAGTTATGAATATTCCTTTCGAATATCCCGCGCCACCCCCGGACAGGGGTGGCGCGACGACCCGCTACGGAGTTGAGTGAGAGATCATCACCTTCCGCACACGTTCCGGATCGCAGAGCGACGCAGCATCGGCCGGAGGGGTCAGGAGCCAGTGGACGCCGGGCGGGTCCGCACGGTGAGGTGCGGGTACGGCGATGCTGTGCGAGGACCCGAAGCATTCACAGGGCGCGTTCCACCAGCGCGCGGTTCCCGGGGGAACCAGGGCGTAGTACCAGCCGTACGGAGGTTGGGCGATGACCGCGCTGTCGATCCCAGCCCGCCGGAAGACTGCCTCGACGGCGTCCCGGTCGGCCGAGCCGACTTGGGAACAGATCACTTCAACGGGGATCTGCACGGCGTCGAAGAGAACCCCGGTGAGTACTTGCAAGACCACGGAGTTAGGGCCTGCCGGGAAACAACCCGTCGCTTCCAGTCTGAGGGCTCGTTGTTGTGGTATGGGCATACCGGAGGGAACAGAGGCGTCGCTGGCTG
>NZ_JBFBBD010000072.1:0-33664 GCF_040689515.1 Streptomyces sp. NPDC051173 | reverse complement strand
TCGCCCTCGACCCCTACACCACCGCCCGCCACACCGGCTCCTTCCTCCTCATCGACCCCACCGACGGCACCACCCTCACCGCCGGCATGGCCGGGACTGCCGAGTGATCCGTGGGTGAACACACCTTCCGCGTCGCGGTCGTCGGGGCCGGTGCGGCCGGCACGCTGACCGCGACGCGGCTGCTGGAGAAGGCACACGAGGCCGGGGCGCGGGTCACCGTCACCCTCGTCGACCCCGCGCCCGGAACGGGCCGGGGCGTCGCGTACGCGACACAGGATCCGCGACATCTCCTCAACGTGCCCGCCGGGCGGATGAGCGGCCACCCGGACCGGCCGGACGACTTCGTCCGCTGGCTCGGCGAGCACGAGGCCCGCACGGTCGGAGCGGGGGAGTTCGCGCCGCGGGGCGCGTACGGCGCCTATCTCGCCGCGGGGCTGGACGAGGCGGTGGCGCGGTGCGGCGCGGGTGCCCTGCGCCGGGTGCGCGACCGGGCGGTCCGGCTGTCCGGCCCGGACGGCGGCGCGGCCCAGCGCGTCGGTCTGGGCTCGGGCGCCGTCGTGGACGCCGACGCGGTCGTGCTCGCCCTCGGGCTCGCCGCCCCGGGGCTCGGCTGGGCGCCCGAACGACTCCGCGAACATGAACACTTCGTGTCGGATCCCTGGCGGCCGGGCGCGCTCGACCGCGTGCCCGCCGACGCCGACGCCGACGTCCTCCTCGTCGGCACCGGACTGACCGCCTGCGACCTGGCGCTGACCCTCGCGCGGCCGGGCCGCACGGTGCACGCCGTGTCGCGGCACGGCCTCGTTCCGTACGCCCACGCGGAGAAACCGGCCGCCTCCGGCCCGCTTCCCGCCCCTCCGGCCGTCGCGGATCTGGCCGGACTGCGGCGGTGGTTGGCGGTGCGTGCCGCGTACCACCGCCGGGTGCACGGTGACTGGCGGCCGGCCGTCGACGAGCTGCGGCCGCACACCACCGCCCTGTGGCAGGGGCTTCCGGCCGCCGAACGCGACCGGTTCCTCAGCGACGACCTGCGGCTGTGGGAGGTGCTGCGGCACCGGCTGCCCCCGCGCACGGCGGCCGCGCTCGACGCGGCCCGGCAGAGCGGTCAAGTGACCGTCCGGGCAGGGGGTTTGGCGGATGCCGAGCCCTCGCCCGAGGGGGTGCGCGTGCGCTTCGCGGACGGGGGTGCTCGCTGCTTCGGGGCCGTCGTCAACTGCACCGGAGCGGAAGCCTCCGTGCGCAGGTCGGACGACCCGCTGGTCAAGGACCTGCTCGCCACCGGCGCGGCCCGGCCCGGCCCGCACGGCCTGGGCCTCGACACCGCCCCGGACGGGCGGCTGGTCCCGGCGGACGGCGGCGCGCGGCGGCCGGTGTGGACGCTGGGCTCGCCGCGGCGCGGCAATCTATGGGAAACCACCGCCATCCCGGAGATACGTGCGCAGGCCATTCAATTGGCGGTTTCCTTGACAGAAGAGTGCAGCCGGATAATTCCCTGAATACCGCCATCTATTTACCTGTTTTCAGCTCCCGGCGGGTGTTTCGGTGGGTTTGGTCACGCTCCTCACGGACTCCGGCCGTCCGTCTCCATGAAGTAGATTGACGAACGGTGCTGCGGGGGTCACCGCGTTTCTGGGTGCTTTGCGGCCTTGTGACGAAGGCAGAACGAGTGGTCGTCCTCGCGGTGAGCTAATTCTGTTGCACTTGGTGGCACACCGCCCCTTGGATGGCCATCGCTTTGCCATGGGATTACGTAACCTGGGGGTGCGGGGCGCGGTGGCGATCAAAGTGGTCATCTGTGATGAGACGCCGATCATTCGTAATGGGCTGAAGACCTTCCTGGAGGCCGCCCAGGACATCGAGGTCGTCGATGTCTCGGACAGTGCGATGAATGCCCTGATGCTGATCCGCACGCACCGGCCCGACGTGGTCGCCACCGGCATCAAGTTCCAGGGGATGTCCGGGATCGAGCTGATCCGCCGGCTCGCCCGGTCCGACGACGACGTGCCGGCCCCCCGCTCGGTGGTGTTCAGCATGGACTGCGCCGACGACGTGATCACCGAGGTGCTGCACGCCGGTGCCAACGGCGTGCTGATCGGGGACGCCAAGCGCGAGGAGGTCGCGAGCGCCGTGCGGACCGTGGCGCGCGGCGGCACCGCCCTGGCCCCCGAGGTGGCGGGCCGGCTCGTCGAGTGGTTCCGCGGCCGCGATCTGCGGCCGGCGGCCGAACTGCGGCCGTCCATAGGCTCGCTCACCTCGCGCGAGCGCCAGGTGCTCACGCTGATCGGCCGGGGGATGTCGATCGAGGAAGTGGCGACGGAGCTGTGCATCGGGGTCAGCACGATCCGCACCCACCTGCACCGGCTGCGCAACAAGCTCGACCTCAAGGACCGCGCCCAGCTGGTCTCCTTCGCCTACCGGGCCGGTCTGATGCAGACCCCGGCCGAGGCGTGTTGACGATTTCTGGACGCCCTTCAGCCGGGCGTTGACCCGGGCGACCCCGGGTCGACGGGTGGTCGCCCGGCAGGTCAACCGCCGGGTGGACGCGGCATTACGGCGGCCCTGCCTACGCTCTGGCGATATCACTGCGGATAAACCAGAGGGCCGATCATGACTGAGGCTGCCGAAGCGGCGCAGGATTCTTGGGCGATCGTTGTCAACCACGAGGAACAGCATTCGATCTGGCCCGCCGGACGCGAACTCCCGGCGGGCTGGAACGAAATCGGATTCACAGGTGACCGGCAGGCGTGTCTGGACCGGATAGCCACCCTGTGGACGGACCTGCGGCCGCTGAGCCTGCGTGGCTGATCCGACCGACCGTGAGAAACGCGAAATCGCGCAAAGGGTTCGAGAATGACAACGACCGTTGAATCGGCGCACCCGGCCGAATCCGTGCACGCGGCTTTCGAGCGGCGCGCGGCGGCCACCCCGGACGCCGTGGCGATCAGCTCGGGCGACACCCGGGTCGGCTACGCCGAGCTCGACGCGCGGGCCAACCGGCTCGCCCACCACCTGCGCGCCCTCGGCGTCGGCGTGGAGAGCCCGGTCGGCATCTGCGTGGAGCGGTCCGTGGAGACCGTGGTCGCCCTTCTCGCGATCCTCAAGGCGGGCGGCCACTATGTGGCGCTCGACCCGCGCCAGCCGCGCGAGCGCCACGCGACCCTGGTGAAGGAGGCAGGGCTTGAGCTGATCCTCACCCAGGAGCGGCTCCACGAGCAGGTGTCCGGGCTCGCTCGGACCGTCGTCCTCGACGACCCCGAGCTCGACCTGTCGGTGCTCTCCGCGCTTCCCGCCACCGGTCTCGGCACGGAGGTGCGGCCCGGCCACGCCGCGTACGTCGCGTACACCTCCGGCTCGACCGGCACGCCCAAGGGCGCGTGCGTCCCCCACGGCGCCGTGCTCCGGCTCGTCCAGCGGAGCAACTTCCTGACGGCCGGGCCCGACGACGCCTTCCTGATGTTCGCGCCGCTCGCCTTCGACGCGTCGACGCTGGAGATCTGGGCACCGCTGCTCAACGGCTCCCGGCTGGCCGTCCTGCCGCCCGGCGAGCCCTCGCTCGACGAGCTCGCCGAGGCGGTCGTACGGGAGAACGTCACCGTCCTGTGGCTCACCGCCGGGCTCTTCCACCAGATGGCCGAGGGGCCCGTCGCCCGGCTGACCACGGTCCGGCAGCTGCTGGCGGGCGGGGACGTCCTCTCGCCGCACCACATCGACCGGACGTTCGCCGCGCTGCCCGGCATCCGCGTCGTCAACGGCTACGGACCCACCGAGAACACCACGTTCACCTGCTGCCACATCATGGACGGACCGGTCGGCGACGGGCCCGTACCCATCGGGCTGCCCGTCACCGGCACCACCGTGCACGTCCTGGACGAGCGGCTGCGGGAGGTCCCCGCGGGCGAGGCCGGTGAGCTCCACGCCGGCGGGGCGGGAGTGGCCCGCGGCTACGTGGGGCGCCCCGGTCTGACCGCCGACCGCTTCCTGCCCGACCCGTACGCCGCCGAGCCGGGCGCGCGGATGTACCGCACCGGCGACCTCGTACGCCGCCGGGCCGACGGCGTGGTGGAGTTCCTCGGCCGGATCGACAACCAGGTGAAGGTGCGGGGCTTCCGCATCGAACCGGGCGAGATCGAGACGGCGTTGCTGGCCCACCCGGGCGTCAAGGACGCGTCCGTCGTGGTCCACACGCACCCGGAGTCCGGCAAGCGCCTGGTGGCCTTCTACGTCGCCGACGACGGCGTCCTGTCCACCGCCCTGCGCGAGGCCGTCTCCGCCGCTCTGCCGCCCTACATGGTCCCCTCGCTCCTCGCCCGTGTCGACGCCCTGCCGCTGACCCGCAACGGCAAGGTCGACCGGGCCGCCCTGGAGGCCCGCGAGGTCCGGGAACGGCCGGAGACCAACGCCGACTTCCGGGCGCCCGGCACGCCGCTGGAGCGCGAACTCGCCGCGCTCTGGGCCGGTCTCATGGGGCTGGACGAGGTCGGCGTCGACGACGACTTCTTCGAGCTGGGCGGCCACTCCCTGATGGTCACCCGGATCGTCGCCCACGTCGCGGAGCGGCACGGGGCGGAGCTCCGCCCCCGCGACCTCTACCTGAGCGCGACCGTGGCCGAACTCGCCGAGGCCATCGAGGAGTCGGCGGGCTGAGTTCTCCTCGCCTCGCCCCGCCCCCGCCCGCGACCGCCCCCGACATGAGGTGAAGGATGACTTCCGACCGACGTCCCTCGAAATGGCTGCTGCGCCGCCCGAAGGGCGACAGCCCCGTGCGCCTCTTCTGCTTCCCCTACGCGGGCGTCGGCGCGTCGATGTACGCCAAGTGGCCGCGGACCATCGGGTCCGCCGAGGTGTGCCTCGTCCAGCTGCCTGGCCGCGAGAACCGGCTGCGGGAGCCGCACTTCGGCACGTACGAGGAGCTGACCGAGGGGCTGCTGGAGGGACTGGCGCCGCACCTGGACCGGCCGTTCGCCTTCTTCGGGCACTGCAGCGGCGCACTCCCCGCCTTCGCCGCGGCCGCCGAGCTGGCCCGGCGCGGGGAGCGCGTCCCGGACCGGCTCTTCCTCTCCTCCCAGGTGGCCCCGCACGAGGGCCCCTACGGGCGGCTGCTCGACCTCGCGCACGACGAGCTCGCCGGGGAGCTGATCACCCTGACCCGGGCCATGGGCGGTGAGCCGCACCCCGACCTCATCGACCTCGGCGTGGACGTCCTGTCCGCCGACATCGAGGCCAACCGGCGCTACCGCCTGGACGCGCCGCTGCGGCTGCCCACCACCCTCACCACCATCGGCTGGCGCGAGGACGACGTCATCCCGGCCGCGCTGACCACGGGCTGGCGGGAGTACGCCCCCCAGGGTGACACCCGCGAGGTCCTCCTGGACGGCGGCCACTACGCCTTCCTGGACGCACCGGCCGCACTCGTCGCCGAGCTGGCCGCCGGCCTGGACGCACTCGTTCCGCAGCAGACGGAGGCCGACCGGACATGAGCACCGTGGAGATCCCGGACGTCGTCACGCTCACGCAGCAGCTGATCCGCTTCGACACCACCAACCCGCCCGGTGACGAGGCCGCCTGCGTGCGCCACGTGGAGCGACTGCTCTCCGTCGCCGGGCTGGAGACCCGGCTGCTCGGCCGCGAGCCCGGCCGGCCCAACCTCATCGCCCGGCTGCCCGGCCGGGGCGAGGCGCCCCCGCTGCTGCTGCACGCCCACGTCGACGTGGTGCCCACCGAGAACCAGCGGTGGACCCGCCCGCCCTTCGGCGGCGAGCTCGTCGACGGCGAGGTGTGGGGGCGCGGCGCCGTCGACATGAAGGGCCAGCTGGCCATGATGCTCACGGCCGTACTGCGGCTGCGGGCCACCGGCACCCCGCCCGCCGGGGACGTCATCCTCGCCGTCGTCTGCGACGAGGAGGCGGGCAGCGCGGCGGGCGCCAAGTTCCTCGTGAACGAGCACCCCGAACTGTTCGCCGGAGTGCGCTACGCCATCGGCGAGGACGGCGGCGCGAGCCTGGACCTCGGCGGCCAGGTGCGCTTCCACCCCATCGTGGTCGCCGAGAAGCGGGCCGTGTGGGTGCGCGCCGTCCTGCGCGGCGTGGCGGGCCACGCCTCCCGCGTCACCGGCGGCTCGGGCGCCGCCCACAAGCTCACCCGGCTGCTCACCGCCATCGACGGCGGCGGGCTCGGCACCGTGCTGACCCCGGCCGTCGACACCATGCTCGGCGAGCTCGCCCGCGTCCTGCCGGAGGAGGGGAGCCGCCGGATCGCCGCCTTCCGCGCCGACCCGTCCGACACGTCCGCGCTCGACGGTTTCGACGAGCGCGACATCCGCTACCTCAGTTCGATCGTGCAGCACACCGTCAACGCCACGGTGATCCACGGCGGCACCAAGACGAACGTCCTGCCGAGCGAGATCTCCGTGGAGCTCGACGGGCGGGTGCTGCCGGGCGACTTCGACACCCCCGGATTCCTCGCCGAGCTGCGCGCGAAGTCCGGCGTCGAGATGGACCTGGAGGTCCTCGTCGAGGGCGAGCAGATGCCGCAGCCGAAGCTCGGGGCGTTCTACGAGCGGCTCGCCGCGGTGCTGCGCGAGCAGGACCCGGGCGGCGTGCCGATCCCCATGGTCACCACCGCCTCCACCGACGCCCGGCTCTTCCCGCAGCTGGGCATCGAGACGTACGGCTGGCTGCCGCTGCGGCAGTCCACGGGCGTCTCGTACCGCGACATGCTGCATGTCGCGGACGAGCGCATCGCGGTCGCGGACCTGGAGTTCGGCGCCCACTGCTTCCACGAACTGCTGCGTGACCATGAGTGAGACGCGCACGGCCGTGGCCGTCGACGTGGCACCGCTGCCCTCCGGCCGCGCGGCGGCCGCCCGCTGGGCGGGCCCGGTCGCGGGGCTGACACGGGCCGCGTACGCGCTCTCCGACCCCTACCCCGGCCTGCCCGTCCCCGACGGCGCGCGGGAGACGGAGGACGGTGTCCTGCGCGCCCTGGAGCGCGGTTCACAGGTGTGGCTGGCCACCGGCCCGGACGGGCGGCTCGCCGGCGCCCTGCGCGTCACCGACCACGGCGCCGCGGGCTGGGAGGTCCACCGCGTCTCGGTCGATCCCGTGCGGCAGGGCCAGGGCATCGCCCGCACCATGCTGGCGGCCGTCGAGGAGAACGCCCGGGCGCGCGGTGTGCCACGGCTGTGGCTCGACGCCGTCGTGGAGCGCTGCCTGCCCGCCGTCTACGGACGGCTGGGCTTCCGGGCCGTACGCCACTGGTCCGCCGACGACAAGCCGCTGTCCGAGACCACGCTGGAACGCGTCCCGGGCGCACCGCTCCCGGCCGACGCGCTGCCCTTGGTCGACGACCCGCTGGGGCCGTCCGACCTCGCCGTCGCCTGGCTGCCCGCGGACGGCCGGCTGCTCGCCGTGCTCGAAGCGGGCGGGCGCCCGTCGGAGCTGCTGGCAAGGGCCTGCGCCCGCGCCGGTGCCGAGGGCGCGGCCGGTCTCGACGTCTGGCCCGGCGCGGGCCCGGACGGCCGGGCCTGGCTGGCCGCGCGGCTGCCGGAAGCCGGCGCCGCCGCCGGGGGCCACGGGATCTTCTCCTTCCCCGGCGGCCGGGAGCGCGTGGCCGCCCACCTCATGCCGCGCACCCTCCACCCCGGGCTGCGGGCCGTCCTGCGCCTCGCCCCGGGCCGGACGCACCGGCCGGTGCCGGCCGCACCCTCCGCTCACGGAACCGTTGGAGCAAGTCCGAGTTGAGAACACAGACCGCACACACGACGCCCACGCGCCTGGACCTGACGGCGTTCGCCAACAACACCGGGATCACCACTGAGGACCGGCTGTCCGACGGCGCGTTCAACATCTGGGGCAACACCTTCCCGGCCGACAAGCTGCCCGCCGGCGGCGAGATCACCGTCGACGGGATCCCCTTCCGCTTCCCCGCGCCGGCCGCGGGCGCGCCGGACAACGTCCGCTGCGCCGGGCAGCTCCTGGAACTGCCCGCCGGGCGCTACGACTGGATCCACGTCCTCGCCGCCGCCGAGCGGCGCACCGAGGACTTCGTCCAACTGCACTACGCCGACGGCTCGGTGGACCCGGAGTGGCTGCGGATCTCCGACTTCTGGCCGGAGACAGAGGCCCGCTTCGGCGAGAGCGCCGCGTTCTCCTGCACCCGGCTGCACTACCCCCGGCACGTCCAGCGCTCCATGGGGCCGACCGTCTGGCGGCAGCGCGTCCCCGTGACCAGGCAGCAGGAGCTGACGGCCCTCACGCTGCCCGACAACCCCGCGATCCACGTGTTCGCGATGACCCTCGCGCCCACCACACCGCCGGAGGCAGCGCAGTGACGACCCTCATCGACGACGTGCACAGCTGGCGCCACGATCTGGCCGGCTGCCTGCACGCCTGCATGGCGACCCTGCTGCGGCACCGCGGCGTGGCACCGCTGGAGACCCTGGGCGCCGCCTGGCGCTTCCGCCATCTGCCCGGTGACGTACGGCGCGAGGAATACTTCTACCCCTGCGCCGCGGGTGAGTCGCTGCTGGGCGCGCTGGCCCCGTACCACCCGGTGCGCTCCGTGTGGCACAGCCCCGCCGACGCCGCCGAGGGGTGGGCCCAGGTGCGGGCCGAGGTCGAGGCCGGGCGGCCGGTGGCCGTCGCGGTCGACAACTTCGAGTTGCCCTTCCGCCCCGCCTACCAGGACGTGCACTCCAACCACATGGTGGTCGTGCACGGCTTCGACGAGGAGGCGGGCACCGTCCACGTGCTCGACGCCGTCCCGCCGCACTTCCACGGGGACATCACCCTGCGGCAGCTGGCCGCCTCCCGCGACTCGGGGAACGCGGCGGTGCACGACCGGGACATGTTCTTCACGGACGTGCACATAGGCAACCGCTGGCTGTCGGTCGAACTCGACGCCAACCCCGAGGACTTCCCGGCCTTCGACCGGGCGCACATCCGTGACGTCATCGAACGTAACCTGCGCGGCTACCACGAGCCGGCACAGGGCGACGGCTACGCGGGCCTCGACGGCCTCACCGCGTTCTTCGCCGACACGGGCAAGCGGCTCACGGCCGGCGAGACCGTACGCGACGAGCTCTTCGTCGTCGCGGGCGCGGCCCTGGCCAACACCGCCGTCCACGCCGACTGGCTGGCCCTCGCCGGACGCGCGCTCGACCACCCGGGCCTGGCCGAGCAGGGCCGGGCCGTCGAGCGGATCGCCCACCACTGGTCCGCGATCCGGATCATGGCGGCGCTCACGCAGTCCGAGGGACTCGGCGCGGCGCGCCTCACCAGGCGCGCCCACACCCTCCTGAAGGACCTGGAACAGGTGCTGGCAGGACTCGCACACGAAGGAGCGGAACTGTAATGGCTGTTGCCGGTTCTCGTCCGGGCGCCACCAGGTCGCCCGACAAGCTCGCCATGCAAGGCGGCGCCCGGTCCGTCCCGCGCTCGCTGCGCATCCCCGCCTGGCCGCGGGTGACCGAGGCCGACGAGGCGGCGGTCATGCGGGCCGTGGCCAGCGGCCGCTTCACCTCGGCGTCCTCCGGTGAGCAGGAGATCGAGTCGCTGGAGCGCGAGTGGGCCGCGGCCGTCGGCACCAAGCACTGCGTCATGGTGAGCAACGGCACCGCCGCGATCTCCGTGGCACTCGGCGCCCTCGACATCCAGCCGGGCGACGAGGTGATCGTGCCCGCGCTCAGCTTCATCGCCTCCGCCGTCGCGCCGCTGCACATCCTCGCGGTGCCCGTCTTCGTCGACATCGACCCGCGGACGTTCAACGTGACGCCCGAGGCCGTCGAGGCCGCGATCACCCCGCGCACCCGCGCCATCGTGGTCGTCCACCTGCACGGCCTGCCGGTCGACATGACGGAGATCCTCGCGGTCGCCGACAAGCACGGCATCCCCGTCGTCGAGGACGCCGCCCAGGCGCACGGCGCGGTCTACCAGGGCCGCACGGTCGGCTCGCTGGGCGCGATCAACACCTTCAGCCTCAACGTCAGCAAGAACCTCGCCACCTGCGGCGAGGGCGGTCTCATCACCACCGACGACGACCGGCTGGCCCGACGGGCGCTGATGCTGCGGCAGTTCGGCGAGCTCATCCCCCAGCAGGGCGAGCGCTCCTACGTGGGCCACATGCTCGGCTTCAACCACAAGCCGAACGCCATCCAGGCGGCCTTCACCCGCAGCCAGCTGGAGCGCCTCCCCGAGGAGGCCAAGATCCGGGACGAGAACGTCCGGTACTTCCTGGAGCGGCTCTCCGCCCTGCCCGGCCTCCTCACCCCGCACGTCCCCGAGGACCGCACGCACGCCTGGCACATCCTGCGCTTCCGCGTCGACCCGGCCGCGCTCGGCCTCGACCCCGCGCTCGCCGGCCCGCTGCGCGCCTCGCTGATGCGGGCCCTGCGCGCCGAGGGCGTGCCCGCCGGGCACTACCAGATGATGTCGCTGCCCCAGCAGCGCGTCTTCCAGGAGCGGCTCGGCTACGGCGGCTACCCGTGGCAGCTGCCCGGCGTCGGGCCGCGAAGCTACCGCGCCGAGGACCAGCCGACCACGCTGGCCGTCATCGACGACTCCTTCGCCATCCAGAAGGCCCACCTGTCGCCCGACGCCCGGCCGCTGCTGGCCGCCTACGCGGACGCCTTCGAGAAGGTCTGGAACCACCGCGAGGTGTGGACGCGCTACGCCACCTCCATGGAGTACCGCACGCCGTGGGACAAGGCCGCGGAGATCGCGGCGGCCGAGCGGGCGGAGGCTGAGGCGTGAGCGCCGCGGACCCGGTACGGGACGAACTCACCGCCATCTGGCAGGACGTCTTCAAGGTCACCGCCGAGGAGATCGACCCCGACGAGGGCTTCTTCGAGCTCGGCGGCACCTCCTTGCAGGCGGTGCAGCTGATGACCCGCGTCGAGGAGGCGTTCGACGTACGGATCCCGCTCCCGGTGATCTTCACGGAGGGGAGCCTCGCGGGCCTCGCCGCGATCGTCGAGGAGGAGCTGCTGTCCGGCGCGGACGCGCTCACCGACGAGGAGGCGCAGCGCCTCCTCGAAGAACACCAGGAAGCCGGCGGGGAACACCGCTGACCGCCACCGCAGGCCGACGAGTACGAGGTTGACGAGGGACATGGCTGACACAGAGCGAGGCACGGCGGGACAGGGTCTCTCCGACGTCAAGCGCAAGCTGCTGGAGATGAAGCTGCGGCAGAAGCGCGCGGAGAAGGCCGAGCGCGACCGGATCGTCGCGGTGGGCCGGGACGGCAAGCTCGCCGTCTCCGAGCAGCAGCGCTACCTCTGGTTCCTCCACCAGGTCGCGCCGAAACTCCCGGTGTACAACGTGCCGTTCGCCCTGCGGCTGCGCGGCGAGCTCGACACCGCGGCGCTCACGGCCGCACTGGGCGCCCTGGTCGCCCGGCACGAGAGCCTGCGCACCCGCTTCGGCAGCGAGCGCGGCGTGCCCTTCCAGGCGGTGACCGAACCGGCCGCCTGGCCGCTGCCGGTCACCGGCGTCGAGGACGGCGACGACCGCGAGGAGCGGCTGCGGCGGCTGGTCGACGAGGAGGCCGGACGCCCCTTCGACCTGGAGACGGGACCGGTCTTCCGCACGTCGCTCTTCCGCGTCGCCGCCGACGACCACGTCCTGCTGCTCGTCATGCACCACATCGTCACCGACGGCTGGTCCGTCGGCCGGGTGACCGAGGAGCTCGCCGCGCTCTACGAGGCGGAGCGCACCGGCACCCCGGCGACACTGCCGGAACTCCCCGTGCAGCCCGCCGACTTCGCCGCCTGGCAGCAGCGCTGGCTCACCAGCGACGCGCTCACCGAGCAGGTCGCCTACTGGCGGAAGGCACTCGACGGCCTGCCGACCGTGGACTTCCCCGCCGACCGGGCCCGCCCCGCGCAGCCCACCTGGGCCGGGGCCGTCCTGGAACGCGACCTCCCGGCGGAGCTCGGCGAGCGGCTGCGCGCGTTCGCCGGCGAACAGCGCGCCTCGCTGCTGTCGGTGATGCTGTCCGCCTTCGCCGTCGTCCTCGGCCGCTACACCGGCCAGGCGGAGCTGTCCCTCGGCTCCGTCTTCAGCGGCCGCACCCGGCCCGAGACCGACCCGCTCGTCGGCTTCTTCGCCAACACCCTCGTGCTGCGCCCGGACCTCACGGGCAACCCCACCTTCACCGAGCTGGTCGCCCGCTCCAACCGCGGTGTCCTCGGCGCCCTGGAGCACCAGGACGTGCCCTTCGGCACCCTCGTGCAGGAGCTGCGCCCGGAGCGCGACCCCAGCCGCAACCCGCTCTTCCAGATCAGCTTCACGCTGCTCACCGGGACGATCGTGGGCACCTTCGCGTTCGGCGGCCTGGAGGTCGAGGAACTGCCCGTGCAGCAGGGCAGCTCACGCTTCGACCTCGCCTTCCAGGTCGTCGACCGGCCGGGCAGCGACCTGGGCATCTGGATCGAGTTCGCCACCGACCTCTTCGAGCGCGACCGCATGGAGCGGCTCGTCGAGCACTTCCACAGCGTGCTCGCGCAGGCCGTCGCCGCGCCGGACACCCGCGTCGACGGCTTCGAGGTGCTGCCCGCGCACGAGCGGGACCGCGTGCTGCGCGAGTGGAACCCCGCGCCGCGCACCCGGCCCACGGAAGGCACGCTGCTGCACGAGCTCGTGGCCCGGCACGCCGCCGAGCGGCCCGGCGCCGTCGCCATGCGCTTCGAGGGCGAGCAGCTCGACCACGGCGAGCTCGACGCCCGCGCCAACCGGCTCGCGCACCTGCTGCGCGAGCGCTGGGGCACCGGACCCGACCAGGTCGTCGGCGTCCTCCTCGACCGGGGCCTGGACCTCCCGGTCGCCCAGCTGGCGATCCTCAAGGCCGGTGGCGCCTGGCTGCCGATCGACCCGCAGTACCCCGCCGACCGCATCGCCCACCAGCTCGCCGACGCGGGCGTCCGCACCGTGCTCACCAGCAAGGACCTGAGCCACCTGGTGACCGGCCCGGTCGACCACTGGTGCATGGAGGACGCCGCCGGGGAGCTCGCGGAACTGCCCGCCGAGGCACCGGTCACAGGCGTCCGCCCCGACCACCTCGCGTACGTCATCTACACCTCCGGCTCCACCGGCAAGCCCAAGGGCGTGCTGATCTCCCACCGGGCGGCGGTGGGCTTCGTGGAGGGCGTCCGCGAACTGTTCCGCATCACCCCGGACGACCGGCTGCTCCAGTTCGCCAACCCCGCCTTCGACGTCAGCGTCTTCGACTTCTACGCGGCACTCGGCTCCGGCGCGGCCGTCATCGGCGCCCCGCGCGAGCGACTGCTCAACCCGGACGCGCTCCAGGAGCTGATGCGCGCGGAGCGGGTGACCGTCGCCGACGTGCCCCCGGCCGTGCTTCGGCTGCTCGACCCGGCGCCGCTCACCGACCTGCGGGTGCTCTTCGTGGGCCTGGAGGCGTTCCCCGCGGAGCTCGTCAACCGCTGGAGCGCGCCCGGCCGGGACTTCCACAACGGCTACGGCCCGACCGAGGCCACCGTCGCCTGCGTCGACTACCTCTGCCCGCCCGAGGGCCTCACCGCCGCGCCGCCGATCGGCCGCGCCATGGCGGGCCATCGGGCGTACGTCCTGGACGCCGCCTTCCGGCCGGTGCCGGTCGGTGTGCCGGGCGAGCTCTACGTGGCCGGCACCGGGCTGGCACGCGGCTATCTGGGCCGCCCCGACCTCACCGCGGAACGGTTCCTGCCGGACCCCTTCGCGCAGACGCCGGGCGAGCGGATGTACCGCACCGGCGACGTGGTCCGCTGGCGGCCCGACGGCAATCTGGAGTTCCTCGGCCGCGCCGACCGCCAGGTGAAGATCCGCGGCCTGCGCATCGAACTGGGCGAGGTCGAGCACGCGCTCACCGGCCTGCCCGCCGTGCGCCAGGGCGTCGTCGTGGTGCAGGACCAGGGCACCCCGCACGCCCGCCTGGCCGCCTATGTGGTGCCCGAGCCGGACGGCGCGCCCGGACTCGACGGCGAGCGCGTCCGCCAGGACGTCGCCGACCGGCTGCCGCTGCACATGGTGCCCGCGGTCGTCGTCCTCCTGGACGCCCTGCCGCTCACCGCCAACGGCAAGGTCGACCAGAAGCGGCTCCCGCTGCCCGAGGCGCGGGGCGAGCAGGGGCACACGCCGCCCGCGACGCCCACCGAGCACAAGCTCGCCGCCCTGTGGACCGGCCTGCTCGGCGTCGACGGCGACCGCCTCAGCGTGCACGACAGCTTCTTCGGCCTCGGCGGCAACTCGCTGAACCTGATCCGCCTGACCACCGCCGTCAAGCAGGAGTTCGGCGTCACCCTGGAGGTGCGCCGCCTCTACCTCGCGCCGACCGTGCGGGGCATCGCGGCGCTGATCGACGAGCACACCGCCCCCGCCGCCGAGGGCCCGGACATCCTCGTGCCCCTCAACCCCGAGGGCACGCGCCCGGCATTCTTCTGCGTCCACCCGGCGGGCGGCGCCGCGGTGCCCTACATCCCGCTGGCCCGGCTGCTCGGCGACGACCAGCCGTTCCACGGCCTGGAGGCGCCCGGCCTGCACGGCGGGCCGACACCGGACACGCTGGCGGAGTTCGCCGCGCTGTACGTCGCGGCCGTCCGCGAGGTCCAGCCGGAGGGCCCGTACCACCTGGGCGGCTGGTCCGTCGGCGGTGCCGTCGCGGCCGAGATGGCCGCACAACTGCGGGACGCCGGGCAGGAGATCGGCGCGCTGGTCCTCTTCGACACCGCCACCCCGGGCGAGGGCTCGGGCGCCGACGGGGGCGCGCCGGACCACGCCGAGCGCCTGGCCTCCTTCGTCCACGACCTGGCCCACCTGCGCGAGCGGCCGGTGCCCGACGTCGGCCTCGCGCACCTGCGCGCGCTCACCGAGGATGAGCGGACGGACCACGTGGTGCGCCTGCTGGAGGACAGCGGACTGGTCCCCGAAGGCGTGCGGGACGAACTGCGCGCCCGCATCGCGGTGTTCCTGGCGACCACCGAGGCCGTACGCACCCACGCGCCGCGCCCCGTCGACGCCCGGATCACCCTCCTCGGCGCGGCCGAGGAGGACAACGTCCCGGTCGCCCTGTGGCGCGAGCTGGCCGGGCGCGGCGCCGACCACGTCGAGGTCCCCGGCACCCACTACACGATGCTCCAGCCGCCCCACGTCGAGGAGCTGGCCCGCGCGGTGCGGCGGGCGCTCGACGCGGCGGCGGGCTGAGCGGAGCGGTTTCCGGGCGGCCGGTCAGGCAGTCCGTTGGGCAAGGCGTCGATCAGGGCGTCGCGCAGTCTTCAAGCAGCCTTCAAACAGGAGGAGTGGAACGGTGGAGTTGGAGCCGACGGCACAGCAGCGGGAGTTCCGCGAACGGATCTGCGCGCTGCTGTGCTCGGAGGAGGTCCGTGCCGAGGTCGCGGCGGTCCGCGGCGCGCGCGGTGTGGAGCCGGGGCTGCTCGACGTCTACCGCAGGCTGGGTGAGCGCGGCTGGCTCGCGGTCAACTGGCCGGAGGAGTACGGCGGGCTGGGCGGCACCATCCAGGACAAGGCGATCCTCACGGAGGAGCTCATCGCCCACGGTGTGCCCGACATCGTGCACACGCTGAGCATCGACATCGTCGGTCTCGCCCTGATGATGTACGGCACGGACAGCCAGAAGCGCAGGCTCCTGCCGAGGATCGCGCGGGGCGAGGGCGCCGCGAGCATCCTCTTCAGCGAGCCGGCCGTCGGCTCCGACCTGGCGTCGCTCGGGACCCGGGCCGAGCCGGACGGCGACGGCTGGCGGATCCACGGGCGCAAGGTCTACAGCATGAAGTCGCACCTCGCCGACTTCGCGCTGTGCGCGGCCCGCACGAGTGAGTCCGAGGTGAAGTACCACGGCATCACGCTGTTCGTCGTGCCGCTGAAGACCCCGGGCGTCCTGGTGGACCCGCTGTGGAACCTCGGTGACGAGCGGTTCGGGGACGTCACCCTCACCGGCATCAGGGTCACCGAGGACGACGTCGTCGGCGAGGTCGACGGCGGCTGGGAAGTCATCAACAGCGTCCTCGGACTGGAGCGCACGGGCGTCGAGTTCGAGGCCAAGGCGTGCCGCTGGTTCGACGTGCTACTGCGGCACGCGGCCGACACCGGGCTGCTCGACCACCCGGTGCACGGGCCGCGGCTGGTGGAGCTCGACTCCTGGGTGCGGGCCGCCCGGCTGCTCGCCTGGCGGTCGGTCACCGAGCTCGGCGAGGACGCGAGCGACGACGTGCACAACGCCATGTCGAAGCTGATCACTTCGGAGGTCGCCCAGGACGTGGCACAGGCCCAGCTGGACCTCACGGGTCTGGACGGCGTGCTCGCCCGGCACGACGAGGGAGCGGTGACGGAGGGCACGGAGGGCGTGGCCGAGGCGGCCTACCGCGAAGCGGTGGGCCTCACGCTGGCGTCGGGCACGTCGGAGGTCATGCGCTCACTGATCGCGTCGACGGGGCTGGGGCTGCTGGCGTGACTCCCGCGTCCGCATCAGCCGCACGAAGCCCGTCCGGCGGCTGAGGGCGACGCGGCAGAGCCGTGTCGCGGGGTCTGGGGCGGAGCCCCAGGTCGGGAAGGGGCGGGGGAGGGGAACGAACCCCGCCGGCCAGAACGTACGGAGGACCACCCACATGAAGATCACCCTTGCCCCGGAGCAGCGCACCCTGCGCGAGACGCTCGCCGAGTTCCTCGACGAAGAGCTCACCCCCCTGGTACGCCGTATGGCGGACCGCTCCCCGTACGCGAGCGCCGAGGACGACCCCGACGTCCGCGCCATGATCCACCAGGCGCTCACCGACCTGGGGCTGCCCGCCCTGTCGCTCCCGGCGGCGCTGGGCGGCAGTGAGCGCCCCCAGGAAGCCTGGGCGGCCGCCGCCGAGCTCCTGGGCGCCGCCCTCTACCAGGGGCCGCTGCTGGACACGGTGACGGCCTCCGAGCTCCTGGCGCGTACGGTCGCGGGCGGTGCGCGTGACGAGCTCCTGCCCGCCGTCGCCGGGGGCACCCGCATCGTGCCGGCGGCGCGTGAGCGCGGCACCGGCACCACCGCCGTCCCGGCCCCGCTGACCGTCGGCCAGGACCGGAAGACGATCAGCGGCACCCGGACCTTCGTCGGCTTCGTGCCGGAGGCGGACCACCTCCTGGTGATCGGCCACGAGGGGAGCACGGTGCGCGCCGCGCTCGTACGGCCGGACGCGCCGGGGGTGACCGCCCGGCGGCACGAGGAGCTGGGGCGGGGCGAGCTGTACGCGGTCTCCTTCGACGGCGCCCCGGTGGACAGTTGGCTGGAAACAGACGCCGGTTCCACCCTCGCGGAGGACTGGCGGACGGTGCTCGACGCCGCTCGCGTCCGGCAGGCCGCCTACCTCGTCGGTCTCGGCCAGGGCGCGCTCGACCTGGCGGTCTCCTACGCGAAGTCCCGCAAGCAGTTCGGGAAGCCCCTTGGCCACCAACAGGTGATCGCGCTGCGGCTGGCCGACCTCACCGCCCGCCTGGACGCCGTACGGCTCGTCGTCCGGGCCGCGGCGTGGGCCGTGGACCGGCGCACGGGCCCGGCCCGCCTGGAGGCGGCGCAGGCGCTGGCCATGGCGGCCGAAACCGCGCGGAAGACCACCGCGGAGGTCATGCAGGTGCACGGTGCGTACGGGATGACGGAAGACAGCGACGCTCAACTGTTCTATCGTCGCGCCGCGGTGGAATCTCTCCGCCTGGGTTCACCCGCCGAGCTGCGCGGCGAGGTGGTCCCGTTGCTCAAGGACCGACTGACCGACCAGGGGCATTCGCAGTCCGCATAAATTCCCCGGGTGGCTATGTGGAGGGAGGTGGACCCGTTGGACGAGCCCGTAGGCAGCGGGACCAAGGAGTCCGGTGCGACGGACGAACGCGTCGGCACGCGTGAGCCGGTGGCGGCCGGGGCCGGCGGCGGGGACACCGGGGCCGGGGGTGAGGGCACGCACCGCGCCGAGTTCTGGGCGGGCGCGCGGGCCATGACCCCGTTCATGATCGGCGCGTTTCCCATGGGCATCATCGCCGGGGCCGCCGGGATCGCCGGGGGCATCGGCTGGGCGGGAACCGTCGCCATGGCCGCGGCCGTCAACTCCGGCACCGCGATGCTGGCCGGCCAGCAGTTGCTCCGCGACGGGGTGGGCTGGCCGATCATCCTCCTCACCACCCTGGTGCTGAGCCTGCGGATGATGATCTACGCGATCATGCTCCGGCCGCACATGCGCGACCTGCCGCAGCGCTGGCGCGCGCTGCTGGCCTTCGGGCTGGTCGACGCGGTCTTCTTCGTCGTCGTCGACAAGTTCAAGACGCTGACCGGCATCCGGGACCGGCAGTGGTACTTCCTCGGCGCGTCCATGGCGATGTTCGCCAACTGGATCACGTCCCTCGTCCTGGGCATGATCCTCGGCTCGGCCGTACCGGACATCGCCCACCAGGGCCTCGAGTTCCCCATGACGGCGATCTTCATCGCCATGATGGCGGGGGCGATGGTCAACTGGAAGGTGTGGGCCGCGGTGCTCGGCGCCGGAGCGCTCGCCCTGGCCGCGCACCCCCTGCCGTACAACCTCGGACTCGTCGTCGCCACGCTCGGCGGCGCGGCGATCGGCGCGGGCTGCGACACCTGGGAGAAGAAGCGCGCGAAGCCCACGGAGGTGGCCTGAGTGTTCCTGACCCTGCTCATCATCGGCATGGCCGCCTGCGCCTTCGCGACGCGCTACCTGCCCATCGTGCTGTTCCAGGACCGCGAACTGCCGGACGCGGTGAAGACCGCCCTCAACTACGTGCCGGGAGCGGTGCTCGCGGCCCTGGTCTTCCCCGAGGTCGTCACGCCCATGTACGAGGGCGGCGGGGAGTGGGCGGTCCCGACGCTGATCGGCGGCGTGGTCACCCTGATCGCGGGCCGCCTGCTCAAGAACTTCCTCGCGGTGGCGGCGATCGGCGTGGTGACGTTCTTCGTCCTGCGGCAACTGCTCGGCTAGGGCCTGTCCGGCGGATCTTTGCCAGTCTGCGGGCCGGTTGCCTCCTGCGGCGGGGACGCCCTTGGGGGTCCCCCCCCCGGACGGAGTCTGGGGGAGGTAGCTGGGGGAGCTTGGGGACACCGCCGCGCGGCCGTGTCCTCCCGGGCCGGACGGGCCGAATCGCGCACCCGCACCAGCCACATCCACAGGACACAGCAGCCACCTCCCACCCGAAGGGCAAGCTCATGCCGCCGCGCCTCGCCGTCGTCCACGACAACGGCTCCGTGACCCCGCTCCAGCTCGCCGCGGCCGCCACCGGCCACTGCGAACTCGTCCTTCTCTGCGATCCGTCCGTGCCCGCCGTCGCCAAGGACCTCCCGCTGCTACGGGAGATCGGCACCGTCGTGGAATTCGACGCCGGGGCACCCCTGGCCGAGGCCACGGTCCGGCGGCTGGAAGCCCTCGGCCCGGCCGGGATCACGACCTTCGGCGACCGCGTGCTGGAAGCCACCGCCGCGCTCGCCGAGCACCTGGGCCTCACGTTCCACTCCCCGGCCACGGCCGCCGCCCTGGCCGACAAGCATCTCCAGCGCGTCACTCTCGCAGCGGCGGGAGTGCCCGCGCTGCCCCGCTTCGCCGCCGTCTCCGCGCGCGAGGACGCCGCCGCGGCCGCGGCCGCCGTGGGCGCCCCGGCCGTCGTCAAACCGCGACAGGGGGCGGGCAGCCGCAACACCGTCCTCGCGCGGACCGTGGCGGAGTGCGTCCGCACGGTGGGGGAGCTGCTGGCCTCCGGTGAGAGCGAGTTGGTGCTGGAGGAGTACCTCGTCGGGGACCCGGCCGTCGCGGGCCCGCGGTGGGGCGACTACGTCTCGGTGGAGTCGGTGGCCGTGGGCGGCCGTATCGTCCAGGTGGGCATCACGGGCAAGCCGCCTCTGCTGGAGCCCTTCCGCGAGACCGGCGCCTTCTTCCCCAGCAACGTCGACGCCGCCACGGCCGCCCGGCTCACCGAGGCCACCGGGCAAGCGCTGCGCGCGCTGGGGGTGACGTCCGGCATCGCCCACACCGAGTTCAAGCTCACCGCCGACGGCCCGCGCCTGATCGAGGTCAACGGCAGGCTGGGCGGTTTCATCGACGACACCGTCGGCCGGGCGACGGGCTTCCCGATGCTCCGTACGGCCCTCGACTGCGCCCTGGGACGGCTCCCCGCGGATCTCACCGCACCGGCACACCAACGCGTCGCCTTCCAGCGCTTCTTCGCCCCGCCGCTCGACGCCCGCGCGATCGCCTCCATGACGGGCGTCAAGGAGACGAAGGCCCTGCCGGGCGTCCGGCGCGTCGAGGTCGTCCGCCGCCCCGGCCAGTCGGTCGACTGGCGTGAGGGCACCCAGGCGTTCGCCGCCATCGTCTACGGTGAGGCCCCCGACCACGAGGCGCTGGCGGCACTCTTCGACGCGATCGACAAGACGCTGGTGGTGACGTACGACCGGGGCTCCGGCTGACGCACCGCAGGCGGTGCCACCCGACAGGAACGGGCACAGGATGTCGGGTGCGGCGGGCCGCGGTTTTTCTAGCGTGAAGGTCGCAAGAGAGAAGGAGACCGGAGTGCTGGAACAGCTCAACCGAGCCCTGGAGCACATCGAGGGCCGCCTCGACCAGCGGGTCGACACGGAAGAGCTGGCGCGGCTCGCGATGACGTCGGAGTACCACTTCCGCCGGATGTTCTCCGCACTGGCGGGGATGCCGCTGTCGGAGTACGTACGGCGCCGGCGGCTGACCGTCGCGGGCGCGGAAGTGCTCGCGGGGGAGCGGACGTTGCTGGAGATCGCGGTGCGGTACGGCTACACCTCGGGTGAGGCGTTCGCCCGCGCGTTCCGTGCCATGCACGGCGTCGGGCCCGGCGAGGCCCGCCGCACGGGAGCGGCGCTGCACTCACAGCCCCGGATGTCCTTCCGGCTCGTCGTCGAAGGAAGCAGCAGCATGCGATACCGGATTGTGGAAAAAGAAGAGTTCCGTGCGGTCGGCAGGAAGGCCCGCGTGCCTCTTGTGTACGAGGGCGTGAACCCGGCCATCGCCGCGTTCATCAAGGGCATCGACAAGGAGACGCAGCAGCGCATCCACCGCCTCTCCGACCAGCAGCCGGAAGGCATCGTCTCGATCAGCGACCACATATCCGAGAACCGGGAGGAGGGATCCGAATTCGACTACTACCACGCCGCGGTGACGGCCGCGCCCGTGCCCGAGGACATGGACGTGCTCACCGTCCCGGCGGGCACGTGGGCCGTCTTCGAGGACTCCGGCCCGTTCCCGCAGTCGCTCCAGTACATGTGGCGCGACGTGTTCACGCAGTGGTTCCCCTCCAACCCGTACCGGAGCCGGCGGGGGCCCGAGATCCTGCGCACGCGGCTGTCGCGGGAGGCGACGTGGGCGGACGTGGAGCTGTGGATCCCGGTGGAGCGCGACTGAGCGCGCACCGGAGGTAGGACACACCAGACGGGCACCGTGCCTGCCGGCCAGGCAGGCACGGTGCCCGTCTGCGTTGCGGAACGGCCGGTGCCACAAATTGGTGCCATGATGGCTTCCAAGTGGCACCATTGATGTGCCATAGTGGTGCCATGGACCTCACTCCCTACGTCGACAATCTCCGGAACGAGCTCGCCGTCGCCGCGGACGCCGGTGGTGAGGAAGCCCGCGCCCTCGCCGACCGGCTCACCACGCCCCTGGAGTCCGCCGCCAGGCTCATGCTGCTGAACGCGCTGTCCGCCGCGATGGCGGAGGTCACCGGCGATCTCGCGCCCGGCTCGGTCGACGTACGGCTGCGCGGCCTCGATCCGGAGTTCGTGGTCACGGCCCCGCCCGCGCACGGGCCGTACGAGCGGACCGGCGAGCCGGAGGCCGCACCCGTGCCGGCCGTGGTCCCGGAGGGGGACGACGGCGCCACCGCACGGATCAACTTCCGTCTCCCCGCGCACCTGAAGGCGAAGGCCGAGGAAGCCGCGGGCAAGGATGGCCTCTCGGTCAACGCCTGGCTGGTACGGGCCGTGGCCACCGCGCTGGAGCCGGGCGGGAGGGCCCGCCCCGCCGCCCGCGGCCGCGCCATCGGCGGGCAGGGATACACGGGCTGGGTCCGGTAGCGGGACCGGCGCGGAGCACCACCTCTCGCACCTCTCAACACCCCCGCGAGCCGCGGGGATCAGCACCCCGCCGACCGCGGGGACGGACACGAGCCACGAGGACGGGACAGCCATGCCAACTTTCGACACACCGGACCCCATCTCCGTCATCCTCGAATTCGACGTCGGCACCGCCCGGTTCGTCGCGGGCAAGCGCACGGACACCGTTGTCGAGGTGCTGCCGGCCAACTCCGCCAAGAGCGACGACGTACGGGCCGCGCAGCAGACCAAAATCACCTTCGCCGACGGCAAGTTGGCCGTGAAGGGCCCCAGGAAGCGCTCCGTGTTCGGCAGGAGCGGTTCGGTCGAGGTGACCGTCGAGTTGCCGGCCGCCTCGGACCTCCAGGGCTTCGCGCCCATGGCGGACTTCATCTGCGAGGGTCTCTTCGGGGACTGCCGGCTCAAGACCTCGCTCGGCGACATCCAGGTCGGCCAGGCGGCCACCGCCCACCTGAGGACCAGCCACGGTGACATCCGCGTGGCCCGCGTGGCGGGCGACGCCGACATCGTGGGAGCGGGGCGGATCGAGATCGGCGAGATCGCCGGCGCGGCGACGGTCAAGAACGGCAACGGCGACACGGAGATCGGCGAGATCACCGGCGACCTGGTGACGCGCTCGGCCAACGGCGCCGTCTCGGTCGGCGTCGCACACGGGTCGGTCGAGGCCAAGTCCGCCAACGGCACCATCCGCGTCGGCGAGGTGGCACGCGGGCAGATCACGCTCCAGGGCGCCACCGGCGACCTCGAGATCGGCATCCGGCATTCCACCGCCGCCTGGCTGGACGTGAGCACCGGCGTCGGCACCGTGCGCAACTCCCTCGGCCCGGCCGACGGCCCCGAGGACGGCGAGGAGACCGTCGAGGTGCACGCCCGCACCGCGGTCGGCGACATCGTGATCCACCGCTCCTGACCACCCGGCGCGCTCTCCCCGGGGGTCGCTCCCGGCCCCCTTCCCTCAGAAGGGACCCGACCGCCATGACGCCTCCTGCGGCGATCACCGCCACGGGACTGGTGAAGTCCTACGGCGACAAAAAGGTGCTCGACGGCATCGGTCTGAGCATCGCCGAGGGCACGGTCTTCGCCCTCCTCGGCCCCAACGGCGCGGGCAAGACCACCACCGTGCAGATCCTCTCCACGCTCATCCCCGCCGACGCCGGCGAGGCGTACGTCGCGGGACACCACCTGACCCGCGAAGCGGACGCCGTACGCACCGCGATCGGCGTCACCGGCCAGTTCTCCGCGGTGGACAACCTGCTGACCGCCGAGGAGAACCTGGCCCTCATGGCGGACCTGCACCACCTGAACCGCCGCGAAGGGCGGCGGCGCGCCGCCGGACTGCTGCGCCGCTTCGACCTGGGCGACGTGGCGAAGAAGCCCGCGAGCACCTTCTCGGGCGGCATGCGGCGCAAGCTCGACCTCGCCATGACGCTGGTCGGCGAGCCGCGCGTCATCTTCCTCGACGAGCCGACCACCGGACTCGACCCGCGCAGCCGCCGCACGATGCGGGAGATCATCCGCGGCCTGGTCGCCGAAGAGGGCGTGACCATCTTCCTGACGACGCAGTATCTGGAGGAGGCCGACCAACTCGCCGACCGCATCGCCGTCCTGGACCACGGACGGCTGGTCGCCGAGGGCACCGCGGAAGAGCTCAAGCGCCGGATCCCCGGCGGCCACATCCAACTGAGGTTCGCCGACCGCGGCGGACTCGACGCGGCGGCCACCCGCTTCGGCGCCGGGACGCGCGACGACGAGACGCTCACCCTGCGCGTCCCCAGCGACGGCAGCGTCCTCACGCTGCGCGCCGTCCTCGACGTCCTTGAGGCCGCGTCGGTCGAGGCGGAGGCGCTCACCACGCACACCCCCGACCTCGACGACGTCTTCCTGACCCTGACCGGCAACCCCGCCGAGGAGGCGGTCCGATGACCACGATGTCCTACGCCGTCAGCGACTCGATGACGATGCTGCGGCGCAACCTCAAGCACGCCCAGCGCTACCCCGCCATGACGGTCTCGGTCGTCGCGATGCCCGTGGTCATGCTGCTGCTCTTCACCTACGTCTTCGGCGGCGCGCTCGGCAACGGCATAGGCGGCACCGCCACCGGCGGCACCGCGTACATCGACTACGTCGCCCCCGGGATTATCCTGATGGCCGCGACCTCCGGTGCCCTGGCCACCGCGGTCGGCGTGTCCGTCGACATGACCGAGGGCATCGTCAACCGCTTCCGCACGATGGCGATCTCCCGCGCGTCGTTCCTGACCGGGCACGTCGTCGGCAGCGTGATCCAGACCCTGGTCAGCATCGCGGCCGTCATCGGTGTCGCGCTGCTCATGGGCTTCCGCCCCGGCGCGGGGCCGGCCGAGTGGGCCGCCGCCGTCGGCCTGCTCACGCTGCTCACCTTCGCGCTCACCTGGCTGGCGGCCGCGATAGGCCTGGTCGCCAGGAACCCCGAGACGGCCAGCAACATCCCCCTGCCGTTCCAGTTCCTGCCCTTCGTGGGCAGCGCCATCGTCCCGCCGGAGTCCATGCCCACGGGGCTGCGCTGGTTCGCCGAGTACCAGCCGTACACGCCGGTCATCGAGACACTGCGCGGCCTGCTGATGGGCACGTCCATAGGCAGCAGCGGGATCGCGGCCGTCGCGTGGTGCCTCGGTCTGACGGCGGCCGGCTACTGGTGGGCACGCTCGGCGTTCCGTCGGGTCAAGTGACCCGCAGGGGTGGAAAGGACCGTGAATGCTTCCTTCCGGACGGATGATCGATTAGTTTCGGTGACCGGGGAGGACATCACGGTGCCCAACGGAAGTTTGCTCGCGGTCAGTGACCTGCACGTCGTCTACAAGGACAATCGCTCTCTCGTCGAACAGCTGCGGCCGAGAACCGACGGCGACTGGCTGATCGTCGCCGGTGACGTCGCCGAGAAATACGCCGACATCGAGTGGGCCCTGGGCCTCCTCGCCGACCGCTTCGCCAAGGTCGTCTGGGCGCCGGGGAACCACGAGCTGTGGACCCACCCCAAGGACCCCGTCGACCTGCGCGGCGAGAAGCGCTATCTGCACCTCGTGGAGCTGTGCCGGAGCCTGGGCATCGCCACCCCGGAGGATCCCTATCCGGTCTGGCGGGGCGAGGGCGGCCCCGTGGCCGTGGCCCCGCTCTTCGTGCTCTACGACTACTCCTTCCGCGTGCCCGGCGCCGACACCAAGGAGGAGTCGCTGCGCCGGGCGTACGAGGCGGGAGTGGTCTGCGCCGACGAGCACTTCCTGCACCCGGACCCCTATCCGGGCCGCGACGACTGGTGCCGGGCGCGCGTGACGTACACGGAGGGCAGGCTCGCCGCCGTCGACCCCGCCCACCGGACCGTCCTCGTCAACCACTGGCCGCTGCTCCGGCACCCCACCGAGATCCTGCGCTACCCCGACTTCGCCCAGTGGTGCGGCACCGAGCTGACCGCCGACTGGCACCGGAGGTTCCGCGCGGCGGCCGTGGTCTACGGCCACCTGCACATCCCCCGCGTCACCTGGCACGACGGAGTCCGCTTCGAGGAGGTCTCGGTCGGCTACCCCCGCGAGTGGCGCCCCCGCCCCCCGCGCGAACCCCTGCGGCAGATCCTGCCCCGGCCGGCCGACGAGCAGCGAGGAGCAGCCCGGTGATCGAGCGCATCCTGCCTTCCACGACGGTCGCGGAGGAGGACTTCGGCCCGCTGCCGGCCGACGTGGCCCACCTCCTCCTCCCCGAGGAGGCCGCCCACGTGGTGCGCGCGGTGCCGAAGCGGAAGGGCGAGTTCGCGACCGTACGGGTCTGCGCGCGCAAGGCCCTCGGACAGCTCGGCCTGGCACCGGTGCCCCTGCTCCCCAACCGGCGGGGCGCCCCCGGCTGGCCCGCCGGTGTCGTCGGCAGTATGACGCACTGCGAGGGCTACCGCGCGGCGGTCGTGGCGCGCGCGGCCGACGCGGTGTCCATAGGCATCGACGCCGAACCGGACGCTCCGCTGCCCGACGGTGTGCTCGACGCGATATCCCTCCCGGCCGAGCGGTCGCAATTGGCGGAGCTGGCCGCGCGGCGGCCCGAGGTGTCCTGGGACCGGATGCTCTTCAGCGCCAAGGAGAGCGTCTTCAAGACGTGGTATCCGCTCACCGCGAAGGAACTCGACTTCAGTGAGGCGGAGTTGTCCTTCGACGTGCCCGCGGGCACGTTCTCGGCCCGCTTGCTGGTGCCAGGGCCGGTGGTCGAGGGCCACCGCCTGGACGGCTTCACGGGCCGCTGGCTGGCGGCGGAGGGGCTGGTCGTGACGGCGATCGCCTTGATGGCGGGTTCGCGGACCCCGGAGGGCGGGCTCAGCGAGTCTTCGGTGCGGTTGGCTTAGTACGGCTTTTGGGTGCGGGTCGGTTGGCGCCTGCGGCGGGCTTTCCCCCACCCCGCCCCTTCCCGAAACTGGGGGCAAGCCCCCAGACCCCCGAACCGAGCGTTGGCTACGGTCCGCGCCATTCAGCCCGTCCGGCGTTTGAGGACACGCGGCGCAGCCGCGTTGGGGTCCGGGGTCTCCCCGGTTTCGGGAAGGGGCGGGGTAGGGGAACAAGCCCGCCGCAGGCGCAAACAACCCGCACCCGGCAACAAGGCACCCGCAAAAGCGAGTTAAGGCAACCCCCACCCGCGTGAACTCGATCACCTCCGCCGTCGCCCCATGGCGTGGGCCACCACCCCCATGGAAAGGTTTTCCACAGGGCCGCCGATTCCAAGTCCGTGCGGAGACAGCGCGCCCGGCGACGCGCCGACGTCGAGTCGACGACCGGCACAGCGACGGAGAGACAGTGACCAGGTCGAAGCGATTGTCCGTCCTCGTGGGCGCCGCCGCCCTGTTCGTGGCCGTGCTCCTTGCGCTGCCCGCCGGGGTGCTCGCCGCCGAGCCGGCCCGTCCCGTGAGCGGGTGAGGTCGGCACCCGGGTCCGGCTGATGTCCTCGTCGGCCCCGCGCATGCTCGGGGTGAACGGCCGAGCCCAGGTTGCCGCCGTCGCCCCCGATCATGTCGCCGTGTCAGCCGCCCAGTCAATCCTAAGAGTTGCCCCTACAGATCCAAGAAAACGCTTAGGGTCGAACCATGACCCTCGACGACCTGAAGGTGTTCGTCATGGTGTGTGAGGCCCGCAACCTCAGCGCCGTGGCCCGGGAGATGAACTGCACGCAGTCCGCGGTGAGCCAGCACGTGCGCCGCCTGGAGAAGGAGGTGGGCCTCCCGCTGATGGAGCGCCGGCCGCGTGGCGTCGTGCCCACGCCGGCCGGCCGGATCCTCCGGCGCGCCGCCTCGGACAGCCTCACCGCGCTGTCCGAGGGCCTGCGGCTGCTCGACGAACTGCGTACGGGCCACGGGGGCGGGGTCGTCATCGCCACCGGCGCCACCACGATCCGCAACTTCCTCGGCCCGGCCATCAAGGACTTCAGCCGCGCGTTCCCGGAGGTGGGCCTGGAATTCCACACCGAGCGCTCCAGCGGCCGCTGCCTGGACGTGCTGCGGGCCGGTTCCGTCGACCTGGCCTGGGTGACGATCACTCCCGGAGGGGACGTCCAGGGCGTCGAGCAGCGGCCGGTCGTCAGCCTCGACTGGGTGCTGGCCGTACGGCCCGACGACCCGCTCGCGCGGGAGACCGCGCTCCGCGCCGAGGACCTGGCCCGGACCCGGCTCATCCGGCCGCCCGCCGGGACGAGTTCGGGCCGGCAGGTGGAGCACTATCTGGGCGAACACGGCCTCCCGGCGCGCGCGACCACGACGCGGGCCACCGACTGGGACACCGCGCTGCTCCTCGCCGAGCTCGGTCTCGGGCACGCGCTGATACCCGCGGTGCCGGGGCTGTTCGGCCAGGCCGGTGACGGCGTGCGGCTGATCCCCGTCAGCGGCATCCCGTCACTGGACGTGGGCTGGGCCGCCCGGCAGTGGTCGGCCCTCTCGCCCTCCGCCCGGGAGTTCGCGGAGACGGTCGCCCGGCACGTCGCCGATTCCTGACCCGTCCAGGGCGCACAGCGTCCCGTACGCGGCCTGCACGAACGGCGCGAGCGGGGTCGGTGACGTGTCGGCCAGGGCCGCGATCGCGCAGCCGGAGCGGGGCAGGAATCCGGCGAAGGCGCTGAACCCCCGTGTGCCACCGGAGTGATGGAGCAGCGGCCGGCCGCCGCGCGGCCGCAGGTTCCACACGAGGCAGACGCGGTGGCCCGTGCGGGGCAGGGCCAGCCGGGGGCGCTGCACGTCGGCCAGCGCGGTCCGGAGGCTGGGTGGCAGGCCGGTCAGGCCGGGGGGCCCGGCGCGTTCGGGGTCGAGCAGGGCCAGCAGGCAGCGGAGCAGGTCGCGGGCGCTGGAGCGGAGGGCGCCGGCGGCCGGCAGTCCGGGGACGAGCCAGGGCGGCCGGGGCCTGCCGTGCCAGTGGCCGGTCGCCTGGGGGCGGTACGGGTCGCAGTCGGTGTCGGACAGGCCGAGCGGCGCGAGGACGCGCTCGGCGAGGAGGCCCGCGTAGTCGCCGCCCGCGGCGCGGGCCAGGACGTGACCCAGCAGCCCCACACCGTAGTTGGAGTAGCGCACCCGGGTGCCGGGGCTGTGGTGCAGCCGGGTGCGGGGGAGCGCGGCCATCAGGTCGGCGGGGGTGAAGGCGGCGTACGGATTGCTGAACCAGGCGGCGCGGGCCTCCCGGCCGATCAGCCCCGGGGGCAGCCGGGGCAGCCCCGAGGTGTGGGTGGCCAGGTGCAGCAGGGTGATCGCCGGGCCCGGTACGGCGCGTGGGAGATAGCGGTCCAGGGGGTCGTCGTAGCGCACTTCCCCACGGGCCACGAGCTCGGCGAGCAGCAGGGCGGTGAACGTCTTGGTCAGGGAGCCGACTTCGAAGCGCGTTCCGGGTTCGGCGGGTCCCCGGCACAGCAGTACGCATTCCTCGCCGCGCACCGCCGCGACGGCCACGGCACGGGCGCCGTCGGCGGCGCCCAGCAGGGGCGTGAGAGCGCGATCGAGCGCCTCGCTCACGGCTCGCGCGCCGCGCGGGCGAGCGCGATGGAGCCCGCGACGGCGGTGACCACCACGGTGTGCTGGTGGTCCTTGAACCGCTGGTGGGGGTCGTCGTCCACGGGATCGGCGTCCCGGGGCACGAAACCGTCCTCGTGCTGGAGTGCGGCGATGGCTTCCCAGTCCGAGGGCTCGCAGTAGGGCTCGTCCAGGGAGGCGCCGACGATGAGCAGCTCCGTGACCAGGTCCCACTGTCCGACCTCGCGCCAGATGTCGATCCACACCGGCAGCCAGGTCCGTACGTACGCGGTGAGTTCCGGCGGCAGGCCGTGCGGGCGGCCGCCCCAGTCGGTGAGGTGGAAGACCGTGTGGGTCATCGAGTAGGCGGTGATCCAGTTGATCGCCCAGGGCTCCGGCGCGGCGCCCAGCCAGGTGGCGCGGGCGAGCGCGGCCCAGTCGGCGTCGTGGTCGAGCCCGGCGACGCGGGCGGCGTTGGCGACGGCGAGCCGGCGGTTGGGCAGCAGTTCGACGCCGGCCACCGAGCGCAGCCGGGCGTGGTGGGCCAGCAGCCGGTCGAGGTCGGCGTGGCGGTAGCCGCAGCGGACGAAGGGCGCGTACATCTCCAGCGGGTCCGTCATCAGGGTGTGCCGGAGCTGGCGTTCGTAGATCAGGTCGCCCTCGCGCAGCTGCTGCCAGGTGAAGTCCATCAGGGCCTGGGCGGCGACCAGTTGGCCCGCGCCCGCGACGCCGTCGCGCAGCAGGATGGACGCGGCGAGGGTGGTCTCGCCGAGGGGTTTGTAGACGCTGTCGGGATCGGCGATCGTCTCCGTGGTGCCTTCCGGGAGGGCGCCGTGCGCGCGGTTGGCGTGCAGCCAGGAAAGGGCCCGGTCCGCCATGCTGCGGGCCGCCGTGGCCACCGCTTCCGGAACCGTCATGTCCGTACCTCCTGCGTGCCCTGGTGGTGCCGCCCTTCGAGCAGGTGGCGCGCGACGGCCAGGTCCAGGGCCGTCCGCGGGCTCTCGCCGCCCAGCAGCCGTACGTGTTCGAGCGCGAGCAGCGGTTCCAGCGGGAGGGGCACGCCCTCGTGGGCGAGCCACGCCAGCCAGCGGATGAGGCGCACCGCCGTGGGGAAGTCGCGGCGCAGGACGGAGCGGGTGACGCCCCGGCTCAAGGGGAGGGCCGCGCCGCGCGCGGCCTCGTGCACCGGCCCGTCGAGGCCGGGGGTGGCCAGCGTCGCCAGCTGGGCCATGCGCACGGACCAGCGCTGCCAGTCCGCGGTGTCGGCGAGCGCCGCGTCGCCCTCGGGCTGCGCGGCGTCCACGCGCCAGGTGCCGCTCCCGCCGAGGCGGGCCAGCAGCTGCGCCGTCGCCCAGTCGCGCCAGGCGGCGGTCCGTTCGTCCACGGGGGCCGAGGGCCCCGTGCCCGGCAGCGGGAACGCCTCGAAGGAGCGGGCCACGGCGGCCGCGTCCTCGGCGTGGAAGGCCGCGTCGGCCAGGACGTACGGGGAGAAGGTGTCCGCACCGATCACCCGGATCGCGGCGAGGGCCGCCAGAGCGTCGGGGGCGCTGTCGATGTGGCGGGCAACGAGCGCCGTGCCCTTGGCGCCCCGCAGGGCACCAAGGACACGGATCGCCAGATCATCGGCCGCCGCGGCGAAATCCGCCCGGGAGCTCACTTGCCCTTCGGCTCCTTCGGCTCCTTGGGGGACAGGAGGAGCAGCGCGAGCAGCCAGCCCGCCGCTTCGGGTGCGGGGAGTGGCGGATCACTGACCGTGGCCTCGGGTTCCACCATCAGCGTGCCGATCGCGGCGGCCTCGGACGGGGTTGCGACGAGTCGGAGCGTTTCTTGAGCGAGCATCATCGTCTCCTTGCAGTGAAATGTCATCACTTGTCCAGTGATGCCGGATTCGACTGTAAAAGCATCCGTGGGCATCCGCAGCTCGAGAGCAACCGGAAGAGGCAAATGGGGGACCGGGTGGGGTGCGCCCCGGAACCCAGTCATTGCAGGCAAAAAGGGAAGCGGCGAAGTAAAGGTGAAAAAGATGGTGGAGAGGGGGATGTTGCCGGTGATTCCCTGAGAAATCCATCGTCCGGGTGAATCGCGGGGGCTTGTGTGTGGCGTGCTTGCCATTGCGGCATGGTCTGAAAATAGGCTGGCGCGCCATCGGCGGGGCCCTGGGCAAATGGGAGTGCTGCGATGACCACTTCGGACTCCGTGCGAAGCTGTCCCTTCCGACACGACGAGGCTCTGGAGCCGGACCCCTTCATGACGCGGATGCGGACGGAGGCTCCCGTCGTCCGGGTCCGGATGCCCTACGGCGAGGGCCGGTGCTGGCTGGTCACGAGCTACGACCACGTGCAGACGGTCACCTCGGACAGACGCTTCAGCCGGGCCGCGCTGGTCGGGATGGACTTCCCGCGGATCACCCCGGCGCCCATCGTCCAGGCCGAGGCGATCAACGTCATGGACCCTCCCGACCTCAACCGCGTGCGGAAGCTCATCGTCAAGGCGTTCACCACCAAGCAGGTGGAGGAGCTCAGACCCTGGACCCAGAAGACCGTCGACGCCCTGCTGGACGGCATGGAGGAGCACGGCGCCCCGGCCGACGTCGCCGACCACCTCGCGGGCCGGCTCCCGCTGATGACCATCTGCGAGCTGCTCGACATCCCGGAGCGGGACCGCAAGCAGCTGCGCGGCTGGGCGATGGCCATGATGTCCATGGCCGCCGCCGACAAGACCTCCGCGGCCGAGGCGAAGGCCGGCCTGCGGGCCTATTTCGGTGAGCTCGGCAAGGAGCGGCGGCGCGACCCCGGTGAGGACCTGATCAGTTCACTGGCCACCGCGCGCATCGGCGACGAGATGCTCACCGAGGACGAGCTGGCGGTGCTCGCCATGCTGCTCGTCGTCACCGGACACGACACCACCACCTACGACATCAGCAACATCATCTACACCCTGCTCACCCACCCCAAGCACCTCATGCAGTTGCAGGAGCGGCCCGAGCTCCTGCCGCAGGCCATCGAGGAGCTGCTGAGGTTCATCCCGTTCCGCCAGGGCGTGGGCATCCCACGGGTGGCCCTGGAGGACGTCGACCTCGACGACGTGACCGTCAAGGCGGGCGACACGGTCCACGTGTCGTACCTGACCGCCAACCGCGACGAGATCGTCTACGAACACCCCGACGAGCTGGACTTCGAGCGCAAGGACCCCGCGGTCCACATGGCCTTCGGATACGGCAGTCACCACTGCCTGGGTTCCCATATGGCCCGCATGGTGCTCCAGGTCTCCATCGGCACTCTGCTCAACCGTTTTCCCGAACTGCGGCTGGCCGTACCGGCGGAGGAGGTGCAGTGGAACACCGTCTCCATCTGGCGTTATCCGCTCGCCCTGCCGGTCGCCTGGTAAGGAGCGGATCATGGCAACTCTGTGCAGGCCGTCCATCGCCGTCCCCGAGCACGTCATCACCCGGGAACAAACCCTGGAGCTCGCGCGCACGCTGCACGCCGACCACCCTCAGCTGGGCCTCGCCCTGCGGCTGATCGGCAACACCGGGGTGCAGACCCGGCACCTGGTGCAGCCCATCGAGGACACCCTCAAGCACCCCGGCTTCACCGCCCGCAACGCCCGCTACGAGATCGAGGCCAAGTCCCGGGTGCCCGACGTGATCCGGCAGGCCCTGGAGCACGCCGAGCTCACCACCCGCGACATCGACCTCATCGTCTACGTCTCGTGCACCGGCTTCATGATGCCGTCGATGACCGCCTGGATCATCAACACCATGGACTTCCGGTCCGAGACCCGGCAGCTGCCCATCGCCCAGCTCGGCTGCGCCGCGGGGGGCGCGGCCATCAACCGGGCCCATGACTTCTGCCGGGCCTACCCGGCGTCGAACGTGCTGATCGTCTCCTGCGAGTTCTGCTCGCTCTGCTACCAGCCCACGGACCTAGGCGTCGGCAATCTCCTCTCCAACGGCCTCTTCGGCGACGCCCTCGCGGCGGCGGTCGTCCGGGGCGAGGGCGGCACCGGCGTCAGACTGGAGTGCAACGGCTCCCACCTGGTGCCCGACACCGAGGACTGGATCTCCTACGGCGTCCGCGACACCGGCTTCCACTTCATGCTCGACAAGCGGGTGCCCGGCACGATGGCCATGCTCGCCCCCGCCATGCGGGCCATGGCCGAGCCGTACGACTGGGACATGTCCGGCCTCGACTTCTACATCGTCCACGCGGGCGGCCCCAGGATCCTGGACGACCTCTGCACCTACCTCGACCTCCCCTCGGAGATGTTCCGCTACAGCCGCGCGACGCTCACGGAGCGGGGCAACATCGCCTCCGCGGTCATCTTCGACGCGCTGGAGCGGCTGTTCCAGGACGGCGGGGCGGAGGACGGCGCGCGGGGTGTCATCGCGGGGTTCGGCCCCGGCATCACGGCGGAGATCGCACTGGGGACGTGGTCGCGGTCGGAGGCGACGGTTTCTGTGGCGACCCGATGGCCCAGGAGCTCTCGCGCGAACTCGACGCCATACGCGCGGTGCTCGACGCCGGGCCGCCGGATCCGGGAACGGCTGCGGCGAGCGGT
>NZ_JBFBBD010000071.1:0-35011 GCF_040689515.1 Streptomyces sp. NPDC051173 | reverse complement strand
GCCGAAACTGGGGCTGCGCCCCAGACCCCTGCAACACGCTTCGCGCGTTGTCCTCAAACGCCGGACGGGCTGATTTCAGCCCGTCCGGCGTTTGAGGACGCGGCCGCAGGACGCTCCCGCCGCAGGCGGCGAACCGGCCCGCAGCCGGGGGTCTGGGGCGCGAGCCCCAGTTCGGGAAGGGGCGGGGCTGGGGTAAGGAAAAAAACCGCTAACCCTGCCGTACCGGAATGCTCGTGAACGTGGGAGCCGGCGTCGGGTCCACGAAGAAGTCGTTGCCCTTGTCGTCCACGACGATGAACGCCGGGAAGTCCTCGACCTCGATCCGCCAGACCGCCTCCATGCCGAGCTCCTCGTACTCCAGGACCTCGACCTTCTTGATGCAGTCCTGCGCGAGCCGCGCCGCCGGACCACCGATCGACCCGAGGTAGAAGCCGCCATGTGCCGCACACGCGTCGGTGACCTGCTTCGAGCGGTTGCCCTTGGCGAGCATGACCTTGGAGCCGCCCGCCGCCTGGAACTGCTCGACGTACGCGTCCATCCGGCCGGCCGTCGTCGGGCCGAAGGAGCCGGACGCGTAGCCCTCGGGCGTCTTGGCAGGGCCCGCGTAGTAGACCGGGTGGTTCTTGAGGTACTCGGGCATCTCCTCGCCCGCGTCCAGCAGTTCCTTGATCTTCGCGTGGGCGATGTCGCGGGCGACGACGAGCGTGCCGGTCAGCGACAGCCGGGTCTTGACCGGGTGCTTGGTCAGCTCGGCGAGGATCTCGTCCATCGGCCGGTCGAGGTCGACGGCGACCGCGTCGAGGTCGGGCCCGGCGCCCGCGGTCAGCTCCTCCTCGGTGGTGTCCGGCAGGAAGCGCGCCGGGTCGGTCTCCAGCTGCTCCAGGAAGACGCCCTCCGGCGTGATCTTCGCCAGGGCCTGGCGGTCGGCGGAGCAGGAGACGGCGATGGCGACCGGGCAGGACGCGCCGTGCCGCGGCAGCCGGACGACGCGCACGTCGTGGCAGAAGTACTTGCCGCCGAACTGGGCGCCGATGCCGATCTTCTGCGTCAGCTCGAAGACCTTCTCCTCCAGCTCCTGGTCACGGAAGCCGTGACCGAGCGGGGAGCCCTCCTCGGGCAGCTCGTCGAGGTAGTGCGCGGAGGCGTACTTCGCGGTCTTCAGGGCGTACTCCGCGCTCGTACCGCCGACGACGATCGCCAGGTGGTACGGCGGGCACGCGGCGGTGCCCAGGGAGCGGATCTTCTCCTCCAGGAACTTCATCATGGAGGACTCGTTGAGGACGGCCTTCGTCTCCTGGTAGAGGAAGGACTTGTTGGCCGAGCCGCCGCCCTTGGCCATGAAGAGGAACTTGTACGCGCCGCCGTCGGTCGCGTACAGCTCGATCTGCGCGGGCAGGTTGGAGCCGGTGTTCTTCTCGTCCCACATGGTCAGCGGGGCCATCTGGGAGTAGCGCAGGTTGAGCTCGGTGTAGGCGTCGTAGATGCCGTGCGAGAGCGCTTCCTCGTCGCCGCCCTGGGTGAGGACGTTCTGGCCGCGCTTGCCCATGACGATCGCCGTGCCGGTGTCCTGGCACATCGGCAGCACGCCGGCCGCGGCGATGTTGGCGTTCTTCAGCAGGTCGAGCGCGACGAAGCGGTCGTTGGCCGACGCCTCGGGGTCGTCGAGGATGCGGCGCAGCTGCGCGAGGTGCGCGGGGCGCAGGTAGTGCGAGATGTCGTGCATGGCCTCGGAGGCCAGCTTCCGCAGGGCCTCCGGCTCGACCTTGAGGAACGTACGGCCGTCGGCCTCGAAGGTGCTCACGCCCTCCGAAGTGACCAGGCGGTACGGAGTGTTGTCCTCGCCCAAGGGGAGAAGATCCGTGTAGGCAAACTCTGGCATTGCGGCCATTCCTCACTCGGCAGACATGCTGGCTACTGCGACAGCACCCACAAGCGTAGAACGCGGGGCCCGGTGCGCGGTTGTGAGGTAAGGCTCACCGGCGACGACCCCTGTCGCGATCTATCGCGTTTCGCTACCCTGGCGGGGTGGACGAGTCATCGCGCGAGAAGCGCCCCCCGGTGCAGCTGGAGAAGGCCGCTCCGGCCGAAACGGCGCTCCGCGCCTCCGACGCCGACCGGGACCGGACGGCCGACATCCTGCGCGAGGCGCTGGGCGAGGGCAGGATCACGGCGGAGGAGCACGCCGAGCGGATCGGCGCGGTCTATCAGGCCCGCACCCTCGGCGAGCTGGAGCCGCTGACCCGCGACCTCCCCATCGCCTCCCGGCCCGCGCCCGCCGCGGCCGCGCGCCCGTACGACGCACCGGTGCGCCCCGGTGGTGCGGCCGCCGGGGCCGCCGAGAACCTCATCGCCGTCTTCGGCGGCGCCGCGCGCAACGGCCGCTGGCGCGTCCCCCGCCGGATCAACGCCTTCGCCCTGTTCGGCGGCGTGGAGATCGACCTGACGGAGGCCGTCTTCGAACAGCAGGAGATCGTCATCAACGCCACCGCGATCTTCGGCGGAGTCGAGATCAAGGTGCCGGAGAACGTCACCCTGCGCTCCACCGGCACCGGCATCTTCGGCGGTTTCGAGGTCAAGTCCAGCGAGGCGCCGGACGAGAGCGCCCCCGTCGTGACCGTCATGGGCTTCGCCGTCTTCGGCGGGGTGGAGGCCAAGCCCAAGAGGGGCAAGCGGCTGCGGAACCTCCGGGCGGGCGCCTGATCGCGGGCCGGTGCGTTCCGCTCATGGCAACGGTGTGAATAAGCACGCGCACAGCGGGTAAAGCTTGGTGCATCGTCTCTCGTACGGCTGCCGGTGCGAATGGCCGTGCGCAGTGGAGGCGGGCAAAGGTGACTCAATCGGCCAAGCTAAGCCGTCGTCAGGAGTAGACCGTGCTGCTACCGCATCAGCCCCTGCCTGAAGCCGCCGTACCGTCCCAGCGGATGCCCGCTCGGGATCAGGCCGGCCCCTGGCATTCGGAGGCGGTGTGCCGCCGGGATGAAGCCGGGCTCTTCTTCGCACCATCCAAGGAACCGACTGCCGCGCGGCTCTCCCGGGAGGAGGCCGCCAAGCGCGTCTGCGCGCGCTGCCCCGTGATGGTCGAGTGCCGGGAGCACGCGCTGCTCCAGCCCGAGCCCTATGGCGTGTGGGGCGGCCTGACCGCGGCGGAGCGCCGCGTCGTCCTGGCCCGGCGCCGCCGCCGCGAGGCGGAGCTGCAGCGCACGACGCGCGTCGCCGCGGCGGGCTGACCGTTCGGCCGCACCTGGGCAGGCAGGGGGCAGCCCGGGTGCGGATGTTCGGCCTCGAATGCCGGACGGGCTGAAATCACGCACCCGGGCCGCAGGATCAAAGCCGCGGCTCGCGAAATCCAGCCCGTCCGGCGTTCGTGCCCGAAGGGCGTTCCCGCCGCAGGCGGCGAACCGGCCCGCACTCAGAACCCGGTAGCCCGCCCGTCCGGCTCGAGGACTAGCTGGGGCGCTCGAAGTCGACCCTGCTGTAGGCACGCAGCTTCGACAGCCGGTGCGTGGAGTCGATCTGCCGGATGGTGCCCGACTTGGACCGCATCACCAGGGACTGCGTGGTCGCCGTCTCCGCGCGGTAGCGCACCCCGCGCAGCAGCTCGCCGTCCGTGATGCCGGTGGCGACGAAGAAGACGTTCTCGCCGCTGACGAGGTCGTCCGTGTGCAGGACCTTGCCGAGGTCGTGGCCCGCGGCCAGCGCGCGCTCGCGCTCCTCCTCGTCCTTGGGCCACAGCTTGGCCTGGATCGTGCCGCCGAGGCACTTGATGGCGCAGGCCGTGATGATGCCCTCGGGCGTACCGCCGATGCCCAGCAGCAGGTCCACGCCCGTGCCCTCGCGGACGGCCATGATGGCGCCGGCCACGTCGCCGTCGGAGATGAACTTGATGCGGGCGCCGGCCTCGCGGATCTCCTTGACGATGCCGTCGTGGCGGGGGCGGTCGAGGACGACGACGGTCACGTCCTCCGGCGACGAGTGCTTCGCCTTCGCAACGCGGCGGATGTTGACGCCCACCGGGGCGTCGATGTCGACGTAGTCGGCGGCCTCGGGGCCGGTGACCAGTTTGTCCATGTAGAAGACCGCGGACGGGTCGAACATCGAGCCGCGGTCGGCGACGGCCATGACGGAGACGGCGTTGGCCATGCCCTTGGCCGTCAGCGTCGTGCCGTCCACCGGGTCCACGGCGACGTCGCACTCGGCGCCGGTCCCGTCGCCCACGCGCTCGCCGTTGTAGAGCATGGGCGCGTTGTCCTTCTCGCCCTCGCCGATGACGACGACGCCGTTCATGGAGACGGTGCCGATGAGGGCGCGCATGGCCTTGACCGCGGCGCCGTCCGCGCCGTTCTTGTCGCCGCGCCCGACCCAGCGGCCCGACGCCATGGCGCCGGCCTCGGTGACCCGGACGAGCTCCAGGGCGAGGTTGCGGTCGGGGGCCTCGGGGCTGACTTCGAGCGGGGACGACAGGTGCTGATCGGTCATCGGAGCACACCTTTCTGTACGGCGACGGCCGTGGGACCCCTCGTCCCCCGGAGGGGGCAGAGGGTGAGGGTGCTGATGACTTTATCTGTTTACTGCGAGAGTGAGCAGGCCACCCCACGCATGAGCGGCGTCAAGGTCGCCCTGCGGTGGCTGGTGACGCGCCCGGCGGCCTCCGGCGGAGCACCGCCGTCAAGATCCGCGCGGCCATGGGGGACGATGGGGGCGTGGCAGGTAGGAACCCTAAGGCGCAGACCGTACGGAACATGTTGCTGGCGATGGCGGTGATCGTCCCGATCGCCCTGGTCAGCTATGTGTTCATCCCGCATGACGACAGCAAGGACCCCGTCAGGACCGTCGATTACCGGGTGGAGCTGGAGACGGCCCGGCGCGCCGCGCCGTACCCCGTCGCCGCGCCCGTGGGCCTCGACGCCGACTGGCGCGCGACCTCGGTCTCGTACCGCGCGGGAGGCAAGGACGGCTCCGCCTGGCACCTCGGCTTCCTCGACCCCGACACGCAGTACGTCGCGGTCGAGCAGAGCGACGCCCCCGCCGCGCCGTTCATCGACAACGTGACGCAGGGCGCGGCGAAGACCAAGCGCACCGAGAAGGTGGGCGACGCCACCTGGCTGCGCTACGAGGGCGAGAAGTACAACGCCCTGGTGCGCGAGGACCACGGCGTGACGACGGTGGTCACCGGCACCGCCGGTCCGGACCAGCTGACGAAGATGGCCGCCGCGCTCAAGGCCGAGAAGGCCAGGACGGCCGGTAAGGCCTGAGCGCGACGGCCGGAGTGATCCGGTCCGCCCCGGGCGGGGCGGGTCGGGTCAGATGGTCGTGACGACCTCGTCGTAGGCCAGGCGCGGCGAGCGCGGGAACGGCGCGTCACCGGCGGCGGGCTTGCCGATGTTGACGATCATCAGCGGGGTGTGGTCGTCGTCCAGGAACTCCTTCTGGACGCCGGCGAAGTCGAAGCCCGTCATCGGGCCCGCGGCCAGGCCGGCGGCGCGGAGGCCGACGATGAAGTACGCGGCCTGGAGGGCGCCGTTCAGCGTGGCGGACGCCTCGCGGGTGGGGCGCTCGCTGAAGAAGACGTCCTTGGCCTGCGGGAAGTGCGGGAAGAGGGCCGGGAGCTCCTCGTGGAACTCGTTGTCCGCGGTGAGGATCGCGACGAGCGGCGCGGTGCGGGTCTTGGGCTGGTTGCCCTCCGACATGTGTGCCACCAGGCGCTCGCGGGCCTCCTCGGAGCGGACCAGGACGATGCGCAGCGGCGTCTGGTTGAACGCGGTCGGGGCGTACTTCACCAGGTCGTAGATGGCCTGGATCTGCTCGTCGGTCACCGGCTCGTCGGAGAAGGTGCTGGCCGTACGGGCCTCACGGAAGAGCAGGTCCTGGGCGGCGGGGTCGAGCGCGAGGGTCATTCGGGGCACGCCTTC
This sequence comes from Streptomyces sp. NPDC051173, assembly GCF_040689515.1. Classification (NCBI taxonomy): domain Bacteria; kingdom Bacillati; phylum Actinomycetota; class Actinomycetes; order Kitasatosporales; family Streptomycetaceae; genus Streptomyces; species Streptomyces sp. NPDC051173. Next base: position 29,102 of record NZ_JBFBBD010000071.1, on the reverse strand, counting down.
TCTTGTGTACGGAAATGTGTGCGGTATGACCACTCTGCCGCGCGGTACGTTAACTTTCAACTAAATCTGGGGGAGTGTGACGGGGTTCACGCCCGAGCTGATTTCAGCCAGTCCGGCGATTGAGGACGTGCCCGCAGGGGGGCACCTCCCAGCGGTAGCTGGGGGAGCTCCCGCCGCAGGCGGCAACGGACCCGCGCGTCGGGGTCTGGGGGCCCGCCCCCAGTTTCGGGAAGGGGCGGGGTAGGGGAACAAAGCCCGCCGCAGGCGCCCACCGACCCGCAGACAAGGGGCCCAGGGCGGAGCCCCCACGCGGCGGAGCCGCACATCAGACGCAGCCGGGAAGGGGCGGGGCCGGGAAAATCAGCCCCGCGAAGCGTCCTCGGAAGAATCCGCCGCCAGCGCAGCGTCAAGGCGGGCCCGCGCCCCCTCCAGCCAACGACGGCACACCTTCGCGAGCTCCTCGCCGCGCTCCCACAGCGCCAGCGACTCCTCCAGCGAAGTCCCGCCCGCCTCCAAGCGCCGCACGACCTCGATCAGTTCGTCCCGCGCCTGCTCGTACCCCAGCACGCTCTCGCCCGTGTCGCCCGCAGCCGCATCCGTCTTCGCCATGCGGCCCAGCCTAAGCGGGAGGGGTGACAACGGCCCGTACCGCGAACTCGCCCTCCGCGACCCGTGCCCGCAGTTCCTCCTCCGCCGCGACCTCGTCCGCGGCGCGCACCACCGAGCCGTCCGCGTGCTGGAGCACCGCGTAACCACGGCGCAGTGTCGCCGCCGGGGACAGGCCGACCACGCGCGCGTGCGTGTGCGTCAGTTCGGAGTCCGCCCGGTCCAGCAGGTGGCCGAACGTGCGCCGCCCCCGCTCGACGAACGCGGCGATCTGCTCCTCCCGTTCCTCCACCATCCGCTGCGGCCGCTCCACGCAGGGGCGTGCCCGTACGGACGCCAGCCCGCGCTCCTCGCGCTCCAGGTGCCCGGTGACGCAGCGCAGCGCGCGGTCCCGCAGCTGCCGTACGCGGAGCAGCTCCTCGCCCACGTCCGGCACGACCCGCTTCGCCGCGTCCGTGGGCGTGGACGCGCGGAGGTCGGCGACCAGGTCGAGCAGGGGGGTGTCCGGCTCGTGGCCGATCGCGGAGACCACCGGCGTACGGCACGCGGCCACCGCCCGCACGAGCTGCTCGTCCGAGAACGGCAGCAGGTCCTCCACGCTGCCGCCGCCGCGCGCCACCACGATGACGTCCACGTCCGGGTGGGCGTCCAGCTCCGCCACCGCCTCGATCACGCGCGGCACGGCGTGCACGCCCTGCACCGGGACGTTGCGCACCTCGAAGCGGACCGCCGGCCAGCGGTGCCGGGCGTTCTCCAGCACGTCGCGCTCGGCGGCGGACGCGCGCCCGCAGACCAGCCCGACGAGCTGCGGCAGGAACGGCAGCGGCCGCTTGCGGTCGGCGGCGAAGAGGCCCTCCGCGGCGAGCGACTTCTTCAGCTGCTCCAGCCGCGCCAGCAACTCGCCGACGCCGACCGGCCGGATCGCGGCGGCCCGCAGCGAGAGCGAGCCGCGCGGCGCGTACCACTCGGGCTTGGCGTGCACGACGACCCGCGCGCCCTCCGAGACGATGTCGGCGACCTCGTCGAACACGGAGCGGTAGCAGGTGACGGACAGCGAGATGTCGTGCGAGGGGTCGCGCAGGGTCAGGAACACGACACCCGCGCCCGGCCGCCGGGACAGCTGCGTGATCTGCCCTTCGACCCAGACGGCACCCAGCCGGTCGATCCACCCGCCGATGAGGCGGGACACCTGCCCGACGGGGATCGGGGCGTCGGGGGACGTATCGAGGGCCATGGAGCGAGCCTAGGGCCTGTCCGGCGGATCTTGTGGTCGGTGCTGCGGGTGGTCGTCGTCCGCACCACCGCTGCGCGGCGGTGTCCTCAATCTCCCCCAGCTAACGCTGGGAGGTGCCCCCAACGGGCTGGATGTGGCTGATGTGGGTGCGCAATTCAGCCCGTTGGGGGCACCTCTGGACGGAGTCCGGGGGAGGCTACGGGCCCGCGGACTGGCAAAGATCCGCCGGACACGGCCTAGCCGCGCGGGCCGGGGCCCGGGGCGGAGCCCGGCAGGAGGCGTGCGGGAGGTGTGCAGGATGCCTGCGGGAGAGCCCTGCGGGAAGGAAGGCCTCAGCCCGCCCGCGCCCGCCGCGCCGTCTGCACCCCCAGCACCGCCAGCCCCACCGCACACCACACGCCGCCCACCCACTGCGCCGTGGACGCCGCCTTCACGATCACCGCGATCACCACCGCCAGCCCCAGCACCGGCACCACCACGTGCCGCACCGGCCGCAGGCCGCCCCGCTTCCGTACCCCGAACCACCCCATCACCGACAGGTGCAGCAGCGCGAAGGCGACCAGCGCCCCCACGTCGACCACCGACACCAGCCGGTCCAGCCCGTCGTCGCGCCGGGCCGCCCACACCGCCGCGACCAGGGTCACCGCCGCGGCGCCCAGCAGCGCGGGCCGGGGGACGCCGGAGCCCGGGGCGACCTTGGCCAGCAGCGTCGGCAGGCGGCGGTCGCGGGCCATGGCGAACAGCAGCCGGCCCGCCGCCGCCTGCCCGGCCAGCGCGGCGAAAGCCGCGCCGACCGCCTTGCTCGCGGCCACCAGGTCGTGCAGCCAGGCACCGGTCGCCGAGTCGACCGTGTCGTAGAAGGCCGACCCCTGGTCCGCCGGGTGCGCGGCCAGCTCGGCGGGGGACATGGGGGCGAGCAGCGCCGCGAGGTACGTCTGGAGGACGAACAGCAGGCCCGCCACCGCCAGACACGTGAGCACGGCCCGCGCGACCCGCTCGGAGCCCCCGGCCGCCTCTTCCGCGAACGCGGCGATCGCGTCGAAGCCGAGATAGGAAAGGACCGCCACCGACACCGCGGTGAACACCGCGCCCGCCGAGAAGCCGCCCTCCCCGGTGAGCGGCGACAGCCACCCCCGCCGGGCGCCGTGCTCCGAGAGCGCGAAGACCGCCGAGGCGACGAAGACCAGCAGCACGGCGATCTCCATGGCCAGCACCAGGAAGCCCACCGCCGCCGCGGCCCGCACACCCCACAGATTCAGCCCCGTCGTCACGACCACCGCGAGCGCCGTCCACACCCACTGCGGCACCGCCGGCACGAGCGCGTGCATCGCGATGCCGGAGAAGAGGTACGCGACCGCCGGGATCAGCAGATAGTCGAGCATCGCCATCCAGCCGGCGATGAACCCCGCCCCTTCGCCGAGCCCCACGCGCGCGTAGGTGTAGACCGAGCCGGCCTGCGGCGCGACCCGCACCATCTGCGCGTACGACAGGGCCGTGAAGGCCATCGCCACCGTGGCCACCACATAGACGAGCGCGACCGCCCCGTGGGCCTTCGCGTCGAGTGTGCCGAAGATGCCGACCGGGGCCATGGGGGCGATGAAGAGCAGGCCGTACACGACGAGGTCCCGGAACGAGAGCGTGCGGCGCAGCGCGTCCTTCCGGCCGCCGCCGGGTGGTGTGGCCATGGAGTCGCCCCTCGCCGTTCCGTACCTCCCGCCCATCGTGCACCAGCTCCGGCCACGGTGCCGGTCGGCGGAACACCCCCGGAGGGCGGGCCCGTACGATGGAGTGCATGACTGCTGCCGCCGCCCGCAAGGTCCTGCTCGCCGCCCCCCGTGGCTACTGCGCGGGCGTGGACCGCGCCGTGATCGCCGTCGAGAAAGCCCTGGAACAGTACGGCGCCCCCGTCTATGTGCGCCACGAGATCGTGCACAACAAGTACGTGGTCCAGACGCTGGAGAAGAAGGGCGCCATCTTCGTCGAGGAGACGGAGGAGGTGCCCGAGGGGAACATCGTCATCTTCTCCGCGCACGGCGTCGCCCCCGTCGTCCACGAGGAGGCCGCCCGCGGCAAGCTGGCCACCATCGACGCGACCTGCCCGCTGGTCACCAAGGTCCACAAGGAAGCCGTCCGCTTCGCCAACGACGACTACGACATCCTCCTCATCGGCCACGAGGGCCACGAGGAGGTCGTCGGCACGAGCGGCGAGGCCCCCGACCACATCACCCTGGTCGACGGCCCCGGCGACGTGGAGAACGTGAGCGTCCGCGACGAGTCCAAGGTCGTCTGGCTCTCCCAGACCACCCTGTCCGTCGACGAGACGATGGAGACCGTCGACGCGCTCAAGGGCCGCTTCCCGCAGCTGATCAGCCCGCCGAGCGACGACATCTGCTACGCCACGCAGAACCGGCAGACCGCCGTCAAGCAGATGGGCGCCGAGGCCGACCTGGTCATCGTCGTCGGCTCGAAGAACTCCTCCAACTCCGTCCGTCTGGTCGAGGTCGCCCTCGGCGCGGGCGCCCGCGCCGCCCACCTGGTCGACTTCGCCGACGAGGTCGACGAGGCGTGGCTGGAGGGCGTGACCACGGTCGGCGTCACCTCGGGCGCCTCGGTCCCGGAGATCCTCGTCGAGGGCGTCCTGGAGTGGCTCGCCGAGCGCGGCTACGGCGACGTCGAGACGATCACGGCCGCCCAGGAGTCGATCACCTTCTCGCTGCCGAAGGAACTGCGCCGCGACCTGCGCGCGGAGGCGGCGTCCCTGTCGGCCGAGGGCGACGGCTCAGAGAAGTCCTGAACCGGACGGCCCGTGCCGCGTTCCGAGGGGTGAGTGCCGGCCCCAGCCCTTAGCGTGGTCGGCATGAACGTATTCGGCGTGGACATCGGCGGATCGGGCATCAAGGGCGCACCGGTCGACCTGACGCGGGGCGAGCTGACCGCGGACCGTTTCAAGCTCCTCACGCCGCGGCCGGCCACCCCGGACGCCGTCGCCGACACCGTCCGGGAGGTCGTGGCGAACTTCGGCTGGTCCGGGCGGCCGGTCGGGGTGACGTTCCCGGGCGTGGTGATCCGGGGCACGACGCGCACGGCGGCCAACGTCGCCGGGGAGTGGATCGGCGTGGACGCGGCCGGGCTGCTCGCCGCGCGGCTGGACGCCCCCGTGACCGTGCTGAACGACGCGGACGCCGCGGGCCTCGCCGAGATGTACTACGGCGCGGGGCGCGGCCGCCGCGGCACGGTCGTCCTGCTCACCTTCGGTACGGGCATCGGCAGCGCGGTCTTCTCCGACGGCAAGCTCGTGCCCAACACCGAGCTGGGCCACCTGGAGCTGAACGGCCACGACGCCGAGACGCGCGCCTCGACCCGCGCCAAGGAAGAGGAGGAGCTGAGCTGGCCGCACTGGGCGCGCCGGGTGCAGCGGTACCTCGTCCACGTGGAGAAGCTCTTCTCGCCCGAGCTCTTCGTCATCGGCGGCGGCGTCAGCCGGAAGGCCGAGAAGTTCCTCCCGCTGATCGAGGGCGTCAACGCGGAGATCGTGCCCGCTCGGCTGTTGAACAACGCGGGGATCGTAGGGGCCGCGATGGCCGCCGGCGCGGCCTCGCCCGATCCCGTCGTTGCTGCCTGAGCACCACCATGCGGCGTACGAACGCGATCAGCGCGGTGAGCGCGGTGCCCGCGTAGAGCCACCCGGCGTGCAGGGACAGCACGGTGACCAGGCCCATGGCCTGCCCCGCGAAGCTGTCCGGGCCCTCGGCGAGGGGCACCGCGCCGACCGCGAAGGCGATGGGCGCGGTCACCGGCGCGGTGATCAGGTCGGCCGGCCGCACCCACAGGGCGCAGGCCGAGCCCGCCACCAGGAAGAAGACGCCGTAGACCGCGGGCGAGCGGCCCGCCACGGAGTCCAGGGCGCCGGCCGCGAGCATGGCCAGGGCGGTCAGGAGGCCGCTGCCGAAGCCGGTCAGGCGGGGGCCCGGGACGCGCAGCGGGGGCGAGGCGCGCCCGGAGCGCGCGCGGTGGACCGCCGCCTTCTCGCCCTGCCCCACGGGGGAGGCGGGCCTGGGCACGGGGGAGGTACGACGGATCCTGGGCTGGGGCGCACGGGTGCTGGGTTGCTCCACCCGACCAAACTAGGTCGAGAAGTGGGAGGAATCCGACGTTGGACACGCGGTTTGGGCCACCTTGGCCGCGCGTTCGACTGATAGTCCTTCCGGGGCCGTGGTGCGGCGGGGACCCGTAGACTGGTTGACCGGCCCCGCCGTGGGCCGCGGACCCTTTACACCCTTCCCGGGGATGGCGGCGGCCGACCCGCTGCCGGAACCGCCCCGGGAATCTCGCTACGGGAAGTCGCCACGTGTCGCTCACGATCGGAATCGTCGGTCTGCCGAATGTCGGCAAGTCGACCCTGTTCAACGCCCTGACCAAGAACGACGTGCTGGCGGCCAACTACCCGTTCGCCACCATCGAGCCGAACGTGGGCGTCGTCGGCGTCCCGGACCCCCGGCTGGACAAGCTCGCCGAGATCTTCGGCTCGCAGAAGATCCTCCCGGCCACGGTCGACTTCGTCGACATCGCGGGCATCGTGCGCGGCGCCTCCGAGGGCGAGGGCCTGGGCAACAAGTTCCTCGCGAACATCCGTGAGTCGGACGCGATCTGCCAGGTCATCCGCGCCTTCAAGGACGAGAACGTCGTCCACGTCGACGGCAAGGTCTCGCCCAAGGACGACATCGAGACCATCAACACCGAGCTGATCCTCGCGGACCTCCAGTCGGTGGAGAAGGCGGTCCCGCGCCTGACGAAGGAGTCCCGCCTCCAGAAGGAGAAGGTGGCCGTCCTCGCCGCCGTCGAGGCCGCCCGGGCGATCCTGGAGTCCGGCCAGACGCTCTTCTCCGCCGGCATCACCAAGGGCACCGAGCAGGGCGACCTCCTGCACGAGCTGCACCTGCTCACCACCAAGCCCTTCCTCTACGTCTTCAACGTCGACGAGGACGAGCTGGTCGACGAGGACTTCAAGAACGAGCAGCGCGCCCTGGTGGCGCCCGCCGAGGCGATCTTCCTCAACGCCAAGATCGAGTCCGAGCTGATCGAGCTCGACGACGACGAGGCGCTGGAGCTCCTCCAGTCCATGGGCCAGGAGGAGCCCGGCCTGGCCACCCTCGGCCGCGTCGGCTTCGCCACCCTGGGCCTCCAGACCTACCTCACGGCAGGCCCCAAGGAGACCCGCGCCTGGACCATCAAGAAGGGCGCCACGGCCCCCGAGGCGGCCGGTGTCATCCACACCGACTTCCAGAAGGGCTTCATCAAGGCCGAGGTCATCTCCTTCGACGACCTCGTCACCACCGGCTCCGTCACCGAGGCCCGAGCAGCGGGCAAGGCCCGCATGGAGGGCAAGGAGTATGTGATGGCGGACGGGGATGTGGTGGAGTTCCGCTTCAACGTGTAGTGGGTGACATATCACCACGTCGCTGATCTGGCAAACATGCAGGTCAGAGAGGGTCCGACTCTTCGGGGTCGGGCCCTTGGTTTTTTCCCGTGCTGGGATGGTGCTGGGATAGCTGACCCCTCATCACCTGTCGTCATCCCTGGTCATCCGTACCGTGCTGGGATGGTGCTGGGATGCGGACGGGCTGCCGGTGCTGGGTTTTGCTCTAGCGAGTGCCTGAACCGTGGGACGGTGGCTGCTGGCTCTGGCACAGTGATCGGCACTGCTAGACGATTCTCGTGAGGAACTTGTGAGCACGCTCGGTAGCTTCATCTGGTCAATCGCTGACCAGCTTCGGGGTCCCTATCGCCCCAACCAGTACGGGACGGTGATTCTCCCGCTGACGATCCTGAGGCGGCTGGACTGCATCCTCGAGCCCGATCGTGCGATGGTGCGAGAGCTGGCTGCGAGGTACGAGAATCCGAACCGGCTCAAGGTCGAGGTCAAGAAGGCCACGGGGCGCACGTTCTACAACACCTCCCACTACGAGTTCGCGAACCTGCTGACCGATGCGGACGGGCTGGCGGACAACCTCGCTGACTGCATCGACCGGTTCTCCGCAGACGTGGACGTGTTCGAGTACTTCGACTTCAAGAAGGAGATCCTGGCCTTGGAGAAGGCCGGGCTCCTGCGCGAGATCGTCAAGTCCTTCGGCGCCCTCGACCTGCATCCCAACGTGGTGTCCAACGCGGACATGGGGGATGCGTTCGAGTACATCATCCGCAAGTTCAACGAGGCCGCGAACGAGACCTCCGGAGACCATTACACGCCGCGCGACGCGATCCGGCTGCTGGTCGACCTGCTCTTCGCTGAGAAGGACGTCGACCTCACCGAGGGCGGCATCATCCGGTCGCTGTACGACCCCACCGCCGGCACCGGCGGCATGCTCTCCCTGGCCGAGGAGCACTTGCTCGCGCGGAACCCTGGGGCGAAGCTGAGCCTGTACGGCCAGGAGTACAACCCGCAGTCGTACGCCATCTGCAAGTCCGACCTGCTTGCGAAGGGCCATGACGCGACCAATATCGCGTTTGGTAACACGCTCACCGACGACGCCTTCAAGGGGCGTCAGTTCGACTTCTCCATGTCTAACCCTCCTTATGGAGTGGACTGGAAGCAGTACGCCAAGACGGTCAAAGAGGAACGCGACTCTGCCGGACCCTACGGCCGCTTCGCGCCGGGACTGCCCGCGACCTCTGACGGCCAGATGCTATTCCTGCTCCACCTGGCCCACAAGATGCGCGCGCCCGAGGACGGCGGTGGCCGCGTCGGCATCGTCATGAACGGTTCCCCGCTCTTCACCGGGGGCGCCGAGTCAGGGCCCTCCAACATCCGCAGGTGGCTGTTGGAGAACGACCTGGTCGACGCGATCGTCGCGCTGCCTATCAACATGTTCTTCAACACCGGCATCCCCACGTACATTTGGATCCTCGACAACACCAAGCATCCCGACCGCCAAGGCAAGGTCCAACTCATCGACGGCACGTCGTTTTGGACCAGGATGCGCAAGAACCTCGGATCGAAGAACCGCGAGATCAGCGACGCCGACCAGGCCAAGGTCGTGCAGCTGTACGCCGATTTCGAGGAAGCCGACCCCGACCTCTCCAAGGTGGTGCGGAACGACGAGTTCGGCTACTGGACCATCACCGTTGAACGCCCGCTGATGGATGACGACGGCAAGCTGATCGTCGACCGTAAGGGCAACCCGAAGCCGGACTCGAAGAAGCGCGACACCGAAAACGTGCCCTTCAGTTACAATGGCTCGACGGCTGGCGCGGCGGCCGAGCGCGAGGTCGTTCAGGCGTACTTCGACGCCGAGGTGAGGCCGCACGTCCCCGACGCCTGGATCGACTGGGCGAAGACCAAGGTCGGCTACGAGATCCCCTTCACCCGTCACTTCTACCGGTACCTCCCGCCCCGGCCGCTCGCCGAGATCGACGCTGATCTGGAGAAGCAGGTCGCCAAGATCCTCGACCTGCTGCGCGAGGTGGAGCAGTGATGGGGCCTCTTTGGAAGGCCCTGCCCGAGGGGTGGCGGACGGGCCAGGTCAAGAACATCGCGACGGTCACACTCGGCAAGATGCTGCAGAGCAAGGACTCGGGCAGTGACTCACGTGCGCCCTACATGCGAGCTGCGAATGTGCAGCCCGATGGCGTGCTGGCCCTCGACGACGCGAATGAGATGTGGTTCCGCGCGGGCGAACTGGAGCAGTTGAGCATTCGGGCGGGCGACGTGGTCGTCGTCGAAGGCGGGCAGGGGGGGTTCGGTCGGGCCGCGTATGTCGACCAGGATCTTCCTGGCTGGGGATTCCAGAACTCGATCAACCGGCTCCGGCCCAGGGGAGAATGCGACGGCCGCTTCCTCGCGTTCTATTTGATCGCGCTGCGGGCCAGCGGCTTCATTCGTGCCTACGCCAACGTTGTCTCCATGCCGCACCTCACGGCGGAAAAGCTTGCCAGGATTCCGATTCCGCTGCCGCCGGTGGACCGGCAGCGGGACATCGCGGACTACCTCGACCGCGAGACGGTCCGCATTGACACACTCATCGAAGAGCAGCGGCGACTGGTCGAGATGCTCCGCGAGCGCCGTGAATCGGCGATCCGAGCCGTCCTGCTGCGCGGGTTGGACAGCGATGCGCCGCTTCGCGCCTCAGGCAGCGAATTTCTCGGTTCGATTCCGTCGGCGTGGAACGTGGTTCCGACACGACATCTCTGCACCATCACGACCGGTGACGAAGACTCGGGAAATGCCACCGAGGACGGCGCTTACCCCTTCTATGTCCGTGGGCGCGAGATTCTGCGATCGAATGCCTACGCATTCGACGGCGAGGCCGTTATGACCCCCGGCGACGGGCAAGGTGGGACCGGCAAGGTCTTCCACTACTTCGACGGGAAATTCCAGGCCCACCAGCGGGTCTACGTTTTCACCGACTTCCACGGGATCGCCGGGCGGTACTTCTACTACTACCTCTCCACCTTCCTGAGGCCGATCGCACTCGCCGGCAGCAACACCGTGACTATGGAGTCGCTGCGGCGACCGCTTCTCGCCGGCTTTCCCGTGGCTGTTCCGCCTTCGGATGAGCAAACCCGAATCGTCGGGTATCTCGACGAACAGACTGCCAAGATCGACCAGCTGATCGCCGAGACCGAGCGGTTCATCGAGCTCTCCCAGGAACGACGCGCAGCGCTCATTACGGCTGCGGTCACGGGGCGGATCGACGTACGAGGAGCGGCGTGATGGCCGACCACAACGAGGCGGTCTTCGAGAAGGAGATCTGCGAGTACCTCGAGGCCCGCGGCTGGCTGTACTCGGTGAACGACCACGACGGAGGCGAGTACGACCGCGAGCGAGCGCTGTTCCCGGCGGATCTGTTCGCGTGGCTGGAGGCGACGCAGAAGACGGCGTACGAGAAGGCGCTGAAGGCGGCGGGGTCGCAGGCGAAGTTCCTTGACGTGCTGACCGCAGCGTTGGACAAGCCCCTGGAACATGGCGGCGGGACACTGAACATCCTGCGCAACGGGGTTCAGTACATCGGTGGCGGCCGGTTGAAGATGGCGCAGTTCCGACCCGAAACCTCCCTCAACTCGACCACCGTGTCGCATTACGAGTCGATGCGGGTGCGAGTGGTGCGGCAGGTGCACTTCTCGACAGCCGATCAGCGCACCATCGATCTGGTGTTCTTCGTCAACGGGCTCCCGGTGGCCACAGTGGAGCTGAAGACCGACTTCACCCAGTCGCTGGACGAGGCGATCAACCAGTACAAGCATGACCGCAACCCGCTGACGAACGGGCGCCCGGAGCCGCTGCTGTCGTTCGGTCACCGGGCGCTGGTGCACTTCGCGGTCTCCAACGGCCTAGCGGCCATGACCACGAAGTTGGAGGGGGACAAGACCCACTTCCTTCCGTTCAACATCGGCTTCGACAGTGGTGCCGGCAACCCGCCTGGCGCGGACGATGGGTCGGCGACGGCGTACCTATGGGAACGCGTCTGGGAGAAGCACGCTTGGCTGAACGTCATCGGGCGGCTGATGATCGTGCAGACCAAGGAGGAGTGGGACGTCGCCACCGGCACCTCGGTGCGGCGTACGAGCATGCTCTTCCCGCGCTTCCACCAGTGGGAGGCCGTCACGAGCATCGTCGCCGCAGTGAGGGAGGAGGGTGTCGGGCACCGGTACTTGATCGAGCACTCGGCCGGGTCAGGAAAGACGAACACCATCGCCTGGACCGCCCACGGACTGGCCCGACTGCATGATGCCGACGACAAGAAGGTCTTCGACTCCGTCATCGTGGTCGTGGACCGTACCGTGCTCGACTCCCAGCTGCAGGATGCGATCCGGCAGATCGACGGGAACAAGAAGATTGTCGCGACGATCAGTCCAGAGGACGTCCGCAAGGCCGGCGCGAAGTCGAAGTCGGGTCTGCTGGCGCAGGCGCTGAAGAACGGCGAGCTGATCATCGCGGTGACGGTGCAGACTTTCCCGCACGCGCTGGAAGAGATCCGGACCGATGCCGGCCTTAAGGGCAAGCGATTCGCCGTGATCGCTGATGAGGCGCATTCCTCTCAGTCGGGGCAGATCTCCTCGAAGCTGAAGCAGGTACTGACGGCCGAGGAGCTCAAGGAGATCGAGGAGGGCGGGGATGTGGATGTGGAGTCGGTGCTGGCCTCGGAGATGACCGAGCGGGCCGAATCGGAGAACATCTCCTACTTTGCGTTCACCGCGACACCGAAGAACAAGACCCTCGAACTGTTCGGCCGCAAGGGCCCCGACGGCAAGCCGCGCGAGTTTCATCTGTACTCGATGAAGCAGGCGATCGAGGAGGGCTACATCCTCGACGTCCTCAAGGGCTACCAGTCCTACGACACCGCGCTGCAGATCGCCGGCAAGGCCGAGGCCGGTGACGGAGGCGAGGTCGAGGAGGCTGCCGCCCGTAAGGGGCTGATGAGGTGGGTTCAGCTCCACCCGACGAACGTCAGCCAGAAGGTGCAGATCGTCGTCGAGCACTTCCACGCCAACGTTGCCTACCTCCTCGAAGGCAAGGCGAAGGCAATGGTGGTGACCGACTCGCGCAAGTCCGCTGTGAAGTACAAGCTGGCGATAGATGCCTACATCGCCAAGCGCCGCGCCGAGGACGCCTCGTATAACTACCGCACTCTGGTTGCCTTTTCGGGCGGGGTGACGATGCCCGAGAACGAGCCCTGGCACAGCGACTGGGGCCCGCAGCCGTCGAAGGACGACGAGTTCACCGAGACCAACATGAACCCGGGCGCAGGGGCTGATCTGGCGGCCGCGTTCAAGGGCGATACGTACAAGATCATGCTGGTCGCCAACAAGTTCCAGACCGGCTTCGACCAGCCCCTGCTCTCGGCGATGTACGTCGACAAGAAGTTGTCCGGGGTCACCGCGGTACAGACGCTCTCGCGCCTCAACCGCACCCACCGCACCGCTGGTGGGGAGCAGAAGCGCAAGACTTTCGTCATCGACTTCGCCAACAAGCCCGAGGACATCAAGACGGCCTTCGAGCCGTACTTCAAGAACGCGGCTCTGGAGACCGAGACCGACCCGTATGTCGTCGTCCATCTGGCCAACAAGCTTGCCCAGGCCGGGATCTACGCCGAGGACGATGTCCGCAAGGTCGCCGAACTGTGGGTGACGAGGAAAGGCAACAACGCTCTCTCGGCGGCGATCAGCCCGGCGCAGCACGACTTCCGGCGCCGCTACGCGCGGGCGATCGAGGAGGAAGACAAGGTCAAGCTCCAGGAGCTCGACCTGTTCCGCAAGGACGTCTCCACCTACGTACGGCTCTACGACTTCATGTCCCAGATCGTCGACTACGGCGATCCCTACATGGAGATGCTCTCGATCTTCCTGCGCCTGCTGGAGAAGGTGATTGCCGAGTCCGCTTGGGCAGCCGACGTGGACCTCTCTGACGTTGTGCTGGTGGGGGTCAAGCACAACAAGGCGATAGCAGTCGACATCTCGCTCGTGGGCGACGGGCAACTGAAGGGCATCAGCGCCGCTGGCACGGGCGCGAAGAAGGATCCGAAGTACGTCGCGCTTCAGGTCGTCATAGACAAGATGAACGACCTCTTCGGTGCCGAAACGTTCGCTGCCTCCCAGGTCAGGGAATTCGTACAGGGCCTCGTGCAGCTGCTGCTCGCCGACCCGAACTTGGTCCAGCAGACCAAGGTGAATTCCAAGAAGCAGTTCCTGGAGTCACAGGACTTCCAAGCGGCAGTCACTGAGGCAGTCGCAGACAACCAGGACGCCCACAACACGATGGCTGACTACTTCTTCACCGACGGGCCGGCCATCAACGCGATCATCGTGGCCCTCGCGGATGCCTTCTACGAAGCAGCGGTCGATCCCTATGCAGCCGCCGGTAGCGTGCTTGCGGTTGACGTGGCACCTTCGGCGCTTTCGGCACCGCCACGCTGCCGAGCGCATCTGACACTCTTGGACGACAACCCCAGTGTGGGGACTCCAGTACACGTGACACTGAAGCTGGTCGCTGAGTCCCAGCATCCCTGGGCCCGCCCGGGTGGGCGGCCCGCGCTGGACATCGTGGCCGTGCCGTTGAGCGGCGCGGAGGTTACACCAGCCACGATGGCGTACCACCCTGAAGACGCCGAATCCGAGCAGTTCCGCTTCACGGCCCTGGAGCCCGGCACACACCGGATCCGGTTCACCCTGCTACATCACGACACAGGCACCGTCTTGCAGCAGGTGGAGTCCGATCTGTCCGCAGCTGCGGCCGCGCACGGGGAGGGCCTGACCGATGCCCCGTGAATTGACCACCCGCATTGTTCAGGACCCCAGCGACGGCTTCCGCTTCCTGCCGCACCTGACGACGGAGGCTCCCGACCTCTGCGTCAGCTTCGACGTCCTCGGCGAAGGTCGGATCCGGGCGCGGATGTCAGGCTCGGCCGTTCCGGCACTCCACGGCACCGAGCATAAGGTTGACCTGCTTGCCCGGCCCGATGAGGTCCATGCGGCGGCGGCCCGGCTCCGTGCCCGATGGAAATCGGAGTTCGTTGATTTCCAGCCGGTCGATGACCTGGGTCGGTCTCTACAGAGTCGACGGCGCCCGTACGCAACGTCTGCGGACCTCAGTGCCGAACCTGAGGAGGAGCTGCGCCAGATAGTGGCCGATCTGGCTCGAAGCGGGGAATCACTGCTGTTTAGCACTCTGCTGCGCGGTGACGACGAACTGACCGGGATGTTCCGCAACTCACTGCGTTCGGCCTTGTCCCAGGAGGGGCTGCGGGTGCGGTTCGACTCCAATCTACATCTGCCCTGGCCATTGCTGTGTACAACCGAAGATTCCACCGTGCCTCCAACCTTGGAGGTTCTCTTCACTCGCTTCCTCGGCCATCGGCATCAGATCGAGCACACCGGTGATGCCTACGCGTGGATCGGGCCGCCCGGAGCAACCCACGAGCGGACCTCGGTCAGCCTGAACCACGACGTCCGCGTGGGCAGCGCCACCCGTGCGGATGAAGTCGCGAAGGCACTGGCGGCGGGCACGGAGTTCACCGTGCGAACGACCTATGAGGAGCTAGTCCGCGATCTGGGTAAGCCCGAGCTGGACGAGCAGTTGATGTACTTCTGGTGCCACGGAGAGTTCGTTGGGAACCCTCCCGAACCCCCGACCCTGGTCGTCAAGCTCACCGACGGCACCCCCTTCGACGGCTACACCGTACGAGAGCTGAGGGCAAACTATCGGCACGGTTGTTTTCGACCGTTTGTCCTGCTCAACGCCTGCCACACGGGAGTTTCTGCGGCGAGTGCGGACCGAGCGTTCCTGGGGAGCATGCTCATCGAGCACGGCGCGCAGGGCGTGCTTGAGCCGCAGATCGCAATGCCGCAGGCGTTTGCCGCCGAGTACGCGCTCGAGTTCGTCACCCGCTACTTGCGCGGGGCGGCGACCGCTGGCCAGATCACTCATGAGTTGGCCCGGGACTTCGCCGCCCGATACCGAAATCCCCTGGGGTTCGCCTATGGTCTGCACTGCGGTATGGATGCTCGTCTGGATCGGACAAGTGGGGGCGAGGCGTGAGCCGTGTTGGCACGGTGGAGGTCGTCGACCTGGATGCGACGGGCTGGCTGCTCGACGCTGACACGGGTGAGCCTGTGCCCGAGACCTGGCTGCACCATTACTTCGCGGAGCGTCTCGCCCCGCCTCTCTGGGCGACGGACATACTCGTCTATGTCCATGGTTGGCAGACGTCACCCGACTCCGCCTACCGCACCGCAGAGCGACTGTTGGCTCTGATGCATGACGTCCTTGTGGCAGCCCCGGCCCGGTACCCGACCCTAGCGGCCAAGGGCTTCAGCCCATGGTGTGTCGTCGTGCGCTGGCCATCCTCCAGCCTGGTCACCCCCACCGGCTACCGCAGGATCCGGGACCTGGCGCACGCGATGGGCGCACGCGACGGAGGAGGCCACGCCGCCCACATCCTGGGCCGGCTCCTCGGCTATCTGGACGCCGAGCGCGCCGACCCTGGAGCAGCGCCTGTGCTCGCCAACCGAGACGGTCAGTACCTCCACCTCGTCGGGCACTCCTTCGGCTGCCGCTTCCTGTGCGAGGCAGTCCAATGGTCGGCAGACGCCCGCCTCGATGACACACTCGGCTGGAGCGTGACAGACCACTCGCCATCCCGCCCGTTCACCGCCGACAGCATGTTGCTATTCCAGATGGCTGCACGCCGGGACGCGTTCCTCTCGCTCTTTCCGAACATCCTGCCGAGCGAGGTGCATGACGGCGCTCCGCTGAGGGGCCCCGTCGTCGCCACTTACTCCCGTCACGACCGGGCGACGGGGTTCTGGCACCTGCGGGCCGAGCAGCAAACCGGCATCGGACACTCCGGAATTGGTCCGGCCCCAGCGCCCATGTTCACCACACCTCTGTTGCCACTCGACGAGCGGTACCCGCACTCCGCGCTCGACCACCGTTTCGTCAACATCGACGCCTCCGACGTGTATGTTCGCGGGCGCCACCTCAATCCGGCAGGCGCCCATTCCGATCACGTGCGCGCTGAGTCGGCACACCTGCTACTCACCCTCGCGGACTACTCGCGCTGAGGCGACGGTCCAAGGCCCCCAATGCCAGGGGACTGCACCCTCGCGCAACCCGTGTACGCCGCCACCGCTCATCCGCTATTTCTCGCGCAGCCGACCGTGGCACCGCTCACTCAACCTTGACCCTCCCGGGCCCTTCGAAATGGCCCCACGGGGTTCGTTGGGCCTAGCCGCGGGGCTGGCGAGACAGTGCGATTCAAGCTGAGTGAACGCCAAGGTCAGACATCTTTGATCTGTACTCCGTCGCCGCACAGTTTCGACCAGTCGTCGCGGTCCGAGGTCAGCACCAGGACGGGCGCTGGCGAGCGGAGCGCCATCGCGGCGACGAGGGCGTCGATGGCGTACTTGTGACCGTGCAAGCCACCGGCGTCGCTCAGCAACTGCACCGCGGTGAGGCTGTCCGCCTGGGTGACGTCCTGGACCTGAAGGCGGGAGAGCACCCAGCGCAGCCGGGCGGTATCTGTCTTCCCGTAGACGGCCTCCACCACCGTCAGGGCCGATACGAGGACGGGCACGCCTACGCGCCGGGCGGCCTCGATCCGGGTGATCATCTGACGGTCGTTGCGCAGCAGCTGCGACAGCGCCTGGGAGTCGAGCACCAGGGACCTGGCCGCGGGCTCCTTCATGCGGCGCTGTCGTTCGACGCGTAGGGCGCCGGTGCGTCACCGAACAGTTCGCTCTGTGCGGCCTGGACTTCCGCCTCGCTCAGCGGCTCGTGCTCGGCTTCGTAGGCGGCCACGATCTCGGCGAGGCCGTCCATCGCGAGCTGATGCCGGACCGCTGCCGTCACATACGCGGACACGCCGCGCTTGCCGGTGCGCGTGCGCAGAGCACCGAGGAGTTCCGAGGGCATGGAGACGGAGATGTTCTCCGTGCTGCCGGGGCGGGGTGACTTCATGACCGCAAGTCTAGTACAGAAACTATTACAGCGGCTGGAGTGCTGCGTGACCTGTATCCGGGGCGGGCGGTGATGCGTAGTCTTGGCGCTTCCGGATCTTTTTGTACTTTGCATTGAATCCCGTGCTGGGATGGTGCTGGGATGCGCCCGCATAATCGCAGGTCAGGGTGGTTGTGGTGGAGTTTCGGTTCAACGTGTAGTCGTGCGCGTACGGCGCGTTAGGTGATTAGTCAAACGCGCAGTTCGGAAGGGGTCGGACTCCATCGAGTCCGACCCCTTCGTCGTCACCGTGCTGGATGGGTGCTGGATATTCTGACGCGGGGTCAGTCGTGATCAGGTCTCGTAAACGGTGGACCGGTGTCCCACGTGAACGACCCAGACCACCAGCTCCCCGTTGTCGATCGTGTAGACGACGCGGTAGTCGCCGACGCGCAGGCGGCGACGTTCGGGCTGGGACACGAGTGCGGTGGTGTTGAAACCGAGAGGGTCGGTCTCCAACTCGGTCAGCTTGGCCAGGATGCGCAGCGCCATGTCGCGAGGGATCTTCCGAAGTTCGGCCTGTGCTTCGGGGCGGAAGAGGGTTCGGTACTCACTCACTGCGCGCCAGCGTCTCCCTCATGACGTCCTCGATCGGGATGCCGGGTGCGGGGTTGGCCATGCGCTCGTCGATGATCCGATTGATTTCGCGCTCCTCCCACTCCTGGTACTTGCGCAGTACCTCGATGGAGACGACGGCGGCGACTTCCTTGCCGCGGCGAGTGATCACCGTGGGCAGGTCGTCGCGGTCGGCGCGCTCCACGACCTCGGCGAGGTGCGCGCGCACATCGCGGATGGACTCTATGGGCAGTGGCTGCATCATGCGCTCAAGCGTACCGAGTGACCCATGTGTACACAATAGATCCCGTGACGGCGGCTCACTCGCCGCGGTCGCGCGTGCTGGATGCGCTGGATGAACTCGCACCGTGCTGGATCGGTGCTGGATGAGAACTCCGGAAACCGTGTTTTCGCAGGTCGGAGCTCTGCGCTGAATGTTCAGGTTCAATGTGTAGCGGCTGATGTATCACCACGTCGCTGATCTGGTAAACATGCAGATCAGAAGGGGTCCGGCTCTTTGGAGTCGGGCCCCTGGTTTTTCCCGTGCTGGATCGGTGCTGGAGCAGCTGATCGTCCGTCAGTCGTTTCCCCCTCCTGAATGACACCAAGACTGGTACGTTATTAGGTACCACTTGATGGAAGGGCCAGGTCATGTCCATAACCGCGAGTGAAGCCCGCAAGGAACTGTTTCCGCTGATCAAGAAGGTCAACGAGAACCACGAGGCCATCGAGATCGTCTCGAAGCACGGCAACGCCGTGCTTGTCTCTGCCGAGGACTATGCGGCGCTGCGCGAGGGCTCGTACCTGCTGCGTTCGCCGGCGAACGCCCGGCGGCTGCTTAAGGCGTACGAGAACGCCCTGTCGCACATCAACGTGTCGGAGCGTGAGCTGATCGATCCGGGCCCGTCGGAGGCTGGCGCGGGTGCCGCGTGAGGCTTGCCTTCGAGGACCAGGGGTGGGAGGACTACACGTCCTGGCTCAAGAACGACCGCAAGATGCTCGCTCGCATCAACAAGATCATCGAGGACGTCAGGCGCGATCCCTTCTCGGGTATCGGCAAGCCTGAGCCGCTGAAGTATCACTTGCCGGGGGCTTGGTCGCGACGGATCGACGACGAGCACCGCCTCGTCTACCTGGTGACGGACAAGGAGATCGTCATCCTCGCGGCCCGGTACCACTACTGATCCGAGTTCCGTACTGGCAGAACTGCGGATCGTCGCCGATCGTGTCGTCCGGAACGGCCAGTGCGCGCAGATGGGCGCGGAGTTGGGCGGGGTCGGGGAGAAGGGCGGCTGTCTCGTGCGCGGTGCTCATGACGTCATGGAAGCAGCCGTCACTGACAATCCGGCTCGGCCGGCCCGAGTGGTGGTGTCGCTGTCTCAAGCGAAGACGTCAAGCAGACCCTTCTCGGGTATCGGCAAGCCCGAGCCGCTGAAATATCACCTACCTGGGACGCGGGTGTGCTGGGATCGGTTCTCTTCATGTCGCAGCGGGGCCGCTGCCCTACGGCACCACCGACGAGTGGTGGTTGACGATCAGCCAGTGTCCGCCGCGCAGTTCGTAGACGAACGTGTAGCGCGCGTCGGCCTTGCCGACCTTGCCGTTCTTGTCGGTCAGGGTGAACTGGTACAGGCCGGTGTCGATCGCCGACGTGGGCCCGAGAACGGTGATGTGCCGTTCCTGGATCCTGCCCTGGGGCTTCTGCTGGAGGAAGTGCTCGAAGTAGTCGACGATCCTGTCGTGAGTGGTGCGGATCTCTGACGACTGCGTCGGCAGCAGGACGGCGTCGGGAGCGTAGAGAGCGGCGACGGCGCGGGCGTTCCGTGTGGCCAGCGCCGCGTTCCACCGGTCGAACAGGGCGGCGATCCGCCTCGGGGTGGGCTTCGCGCCGGTGTGCCTGCCGACAGCGGCGTGCTGTGCCGTGCGCGCCTGAGGGGACGCACTCCCGGTGGCGTGGGCCGGGCCCGCGCCGGCGAGCAGAACCGCGGCGGCGACGATGGTTGTCCGGACGGGGGTTCTCCGTGTCATGGATCCTCCGGCGATCCTCGGCGGAACGATCAGGTCCGCTTATCAGCATCACCTCCCGCCGGGACCAGGGCACGCCGACTGAGGGCAAGCGGGGTAGTGCTCGTCACCGGCACGCCAAAGGGCCGGGCTCCGGTGAGCCCGGCCCCTTTCGGCCGTCATCGCCCCGGGTGACCGTTCACTTGCCGGGAACGAGCGCGTCCAGGTCGAGCTCGATGTCGAACGGCACGGGTCGCTTCAGGGTGCCCCGGAAGATGCCGGCGGGTGCGTAGGCGCCGGTCGGGCCGTCGAGTTCGTAGACGTGGACGACGGGGGCGCCGGCCTCGTCCTCGACGCACCAGTAGTGCGGGATGCCGGCCTCGGCGTACTTGCGGAGCTTGACCGTGCGGTCGCGGTGCGCGGATTCGGGGGAGACGGCCTCGACGACGAGTTGGACTTCGTCCGGGGTGAAACAGGTGCGGTCCGGGGCGTAGGGCGTTGTCGTCACCAGGATGTCTGGCTCCGGGCGGTTGCGCTCGTCCAGCCGGATGGTCATCTCCAGTGCCACCTCGAAGCCGTACGGAGCCCGGGCTTCGAGCGCCGTCGTCAGAGTGGTGACGAGGTGGCTGTGCCACCAGCGCTGTGGCGTCAGTCTGAAGACGAGGGTTCCGTCGATCAGCTCGGTGTGGCGGGGTGCGTCGGGGAGGTGGTCCAGGTCCTCCGCGAACCATCCCTCGGGGCGGGGCGGGCGCATCCAGTCGGGCAGGGCGGTCATGTCGGCACCGTACTGTCCGGCCCGCCCCTGGACGTCACCCGAAGAACTCCAGCAGCGCCCCCGCCACCGCCTCCGGCTGTTCCTCCACCAGGTAGTTGCGGGTGTTCGTGATCTCCGTGACGCGGACGTCCGTGCCCTGGGCCGGGAGGGCCTCGCGCATGTAGTCGTAGAAGGCTCCGTAGGCCAGGCCCAGCATCGGGGCGGTCACCTTGGGGTAGGTGTTGAAGTCCGCGATGTCCTGTTGGTACGCCTGGAACCAGCCCTTGCTGGCGCGGATCGCGTCGGGGGTGGAGTAGGCGCGGGCGTAGATGTCGCGGTCGCGCGGGGTGATGGCGTCCGGGTTCAGCAGGCTCAGGTTGAACATGTAGTCGACGAGGTGGCGGTAGCGGCCGTCGGCGAGGAGTTGTTCGGGGAGGTCCTGGACCTGCTGGAAGGCGAGCCACCAGCGGTGGGGGCCCCGGTCGCCGGGGCGGGGGACCAGGGGGAAGCCGTAGTAACTGTCGTCGATATGGGTGGTGTTCAGGATCGCCACCCGCCCGGTGGCGTCCGGGTGGTTGGCCGCGTGGGCGAAGGCGACCATGGCCCCGATGCCGTGTCCGGCGATGTCGATCCGCTCGTGGCCGAGGTGGCGGGCCAGTTCGTGGACGTCCAGGGCCATGTTCTTCTTCTCGAAGCCGGACCGCGGCTTCTCCGAGCCGCCCATGCCCCTGATGTCCACGGCGATGACCCGGTGGCGCGCGGCCAGGGCGGGCATGATCTTGCGGTACTCCCACCAGGTCTCGGGCCAGCCGGGCAGCAGGACCAGCGGGGACCCCTGGCCGCCTGTCACGTAATGCAGCCGGACCCCGTTGACCTCGGCGTACCGGCTGCTGAAACCGCCGTCCAGGGCCGCTGCCAGCCGGGCGTCGTCGGTCTCCTCGGGCGTGAGCACTCCCGGCGCCGTGTCGGTGTTCGGCGACATCTCGCTTCCCCCGTTCCTCGAACCCTCCGGGTGGATTTGAAAGTCAAACCCCGCGCGGTTTCGATGAAGATAACAACATCCCGAGTGATCGACCAGAGGCGCCCGGAGGCAACTGCGGGGCTCGGCGGGTGAGTTGGCGACCCCGCAGCGCCGTCACGGAGAGTGGCGGACGCGTGGTGTCGGATGGTGAGCGTGCGGCGCATAATTGCGGATGTGCCTCAGGGGGGTGCCGGTCGCACATGCGGCTCCCCTCGCCAACTACACGTCCCTGAACTGCAATTCACTGCATCTAGTGAATCCTTGGCCTGTAGTTGCGGGCGGCAACCCAGAGTTGCCAAGCTGTTGCGGACTGTCAACCTGTTGGGAGTGGCCGTGGCCTTCGGTGACCAGCCCGCATACCTCCGAGTCGCCGGTGATCTTCGCCAGAAGATCGTCGCAGGCGAGCTGCCGCCGCACACACGTCTCCCGTCCCAGGCCCGCATCCGCGAGCAGTACGGCGTCTCGGACACCGTCGCCCTGGAGGCCCGCAAGGTACTGATGGCCGAGGGGCTGGTGGAGGGGAGATCCGGGTCCGGCACCTATGTGCGCGAGCAACCCGTGCCGCGGGCCCTGGCGCGCACGGGCTATCGCACGGCGGGGGAGTCCACGCCGTTCCGCCAGGAGCAGGCCGACAGCAGGGTCAAGGGCACCTGGGAGTCGCGCAGCGAGCAGGTGGCGGTGGATTCCGTGCTGGCGCGCCGGCTGCGCGTCGCCGCCGGCGACCGCGCGATGCGCACCGACTATCTCTTCCGGGCCGCGGGCGAGCCGGTGATGCTCTCCACCTCCTGGGAACCCCTCGCGCTCACCGGCCGCACGCCCGTGATGCTCCCCGAGGAGGGGCCGCTGGCCGGGCGCGGGGTCGTCGAGCGGATGGCCGCCATCGACCTGATCGTGGACAACGTCGCGGAGGAGGTCAGCGCCCGGCCCGGCCTCGCGGAGGAGGTGCTGTCCCTCGGCGGTGTCCCCGGGCACTACGTGGTGGTCGTCTCGCGCACCTATTTCGCGGGCGGCTGCCCGGTGGAGACGGCGGATGTGGTGGTGCTCGCCGAGCGCTATCGCGTCGCGTACCACCTTCCGGTCAAATAGCCGGGCCGCGCTCGGCCCGCACCGTTTACCACTCGCTCGTCAAGCAGTGGTGACGTCCGCGTGAACAGCTTCCGGGTGCTCGGCATCCGTCTCCTGGAGATCGAATTTCGGCCGCCGGTGATCCACTCCCCGATCCGTACCGGCAGGTAGGAACCGTGTGGTATGCCCCGCTTTGTCCCGATAGGGCGGAGCGTTTTTTACTGTTGCAAAACTCACATACGGCCAGGTCAGAGCCTTTTCGCGGAACGCCATCGTCCAAATCGCTCGTACGATGGCGCGGTTTGTGTCCTGCCCGTGGGGGAGAAGAAAGCAAAGGAGATCCGGGGCGTTGAGTACCGAGCAGGGTTCCCACTCCAACTACCGCCGGACCCTCGGTCCGGTGGCGTTGACCGCCGTCGGCCTCGGGTCGATCATCGGCTCCGGCTGGCTCTTCGGCGCCCAGCGGGCCGCGGCCATCGCCGGTCCCGCCGCGATCCTCGCCTGGATCATCGGCGCGGCCGTCGCACTGACCATCGCGCTCACCTACAGCGAGCTCGGCGCGATGTTCCCCAAGGCCGGCGGCATGGTCCGCTACGGCCAGTACTCGCACGGCTCGCTCGCCGGCTATCTCGCCGCGTGGGCCAACTGGATCGCGATCGTCTCCGTCATCCCCGGTGAGGCGACCGCGTCCGTGCAGTACATGAGCTCCTGGAAGTGGAGCTGGGCGAAGGAGCTGTACGACGGCAAGGAGCTGACCGGCAGCGGTGTGGCCCTGGCCAGCGTCCTGCTGCTCTTCTACTTCTTCCTCAACTGGTTCGCGATCACGCTGTTCGCGAAGACCAACAACGCGATCACGGTCTTCAAGGTCGTCATCCCGGTCCTGACCGCGGGCGCCCTGATGTGGGCGCACTTCGACACCAAGAACATCGAGTCGGCCGGCGGCTTCACGCCCAACGGCTGGAGCTCGGTCTTCACCGCGGTCGCGCTCTCCGGCATCGTCTGGGCGTTCAACGGCTTCCAGTCCCCGCTGAACATGGCGGGCGAGGCCCGCAACCCCGGCAAGTCGCTGCCGAAGGCCGTCATCAGCTCGATCCTCATCGCGCTGGTCATCTACATCGCGCTCCAGATCGCCTTCCTGATGGCCGTCCCGTCGGCCGACCTCTCCTCGCACGGCTGGGCGGACCTCGGCAAGATCTACAACTCGCCGCTGGCCGACCTGGCCGTCGCCTGGGGCCTGAACTGGCTCGCGATGCTGCTGTACGCGGACGCCTTCATCTCCCCGTCCGGCACGGGCATGATCTACGCCGCCACCACCTCGCGCATGATCCAGGGTGTCCAGGAGAACGGCCACCTGCCCGGCGTCTTCGGCAAGGTCGACAAGAAGACCGGCGTGCCGCGCCCGGCGCTGGTGCTCAACCTGGTCGTCGCGTTCATGTTCCTGGCCGTCTTCCGCGGCTGGGGCTCGCTGGCCGAGATCGTCTCGGTGGCCACCGTCATCTCGTACATCACCGGCCCCGTCGCCGTGATGTCGCTGCGCCGCATCGCGCCGGACCTCAAGCGCCCGGTCATGCTGAAGGCCATGCCGGTCATCGCGCCCATCGCGATGATCTTCGGCTCGCTGGTGCTCTACTGGGCCCGCTGGCCGCTCACCGGCAAGGTCATCCTGATCATGGCCGTCGGCCTGCCGATCTGGGCCTGGTACGAGCTGCGCAAGCCGTGGGCCGAGCTCAAGCCGCACCTGAAGGCCGGCGTCTGGATGGTCGCCTACCTGCTGGTCATGGCCTTCGTCTCGTGGGCCGGTGGCACGGAGTTCGGCGGCAAGGGCTACCTCGCCCAGGGCTGGGACATCGTCGTCGTGGTCCTGCTCGCGCTCGGCTTCTACGTCTGGGGTGTGCGCAGCGCCTGGCGCAACCCGACCCTGGTCGCGACCGAGAAGGAGCTGCTCGCCGAGCAGGCCGCGGAGGAAGCCGCGCTCTCGGACGCGAAGGCGTAACCGCCGGAGATCTCCGTCCCGCAGGGGGCGGTCGCGGGCCCACGACGGGCCCGGGGCCGCCCCCTGCGGCGTTCTCAGGGACATCCGGCGGGCGTGGCGCGCATGCCTTTGGCAAGTCCGGGTAGCGGCCAGTCAGCGGCCAGTCAGCGGCCTCGGGGGCAAGGCCGGGGGCCGCGTGGCCAAATGCGTACCTCTTCGTGAAAAAGCGTATCCGCTGAGTAAAGGTCGGGCGTAGGCTCGGGCATATGCGGACTGCGGTTTCTCCGGGAAACGCCAGACGGTATGCGCCGGTGCGCACGGCAGCGGGAAGGCGGGGGCGATGACTGACAGCGGACCGATCCTTCCCTGGCTGGTGATCCGCCAGGAGGGCAACGGCAACCGCTACCGCGTCGGGTGCTACGCCACGAAGACGGAGGCCGAGGAGGTCGCCGAGCGGCTCGATACGGGCGGCCGCCGCCAGCTCTACGTCGTGGTGCGGGTGGGGCGCACGGTCTCCTGAGGCGGCCCGTGGTCCGGTGGGAATCCGTCCCCGGCCACCGCATAGGCTGCGGCTCATGACGACGGCGCGTGTGGTGGTGGGCGGAGCGGTGTTCGACCGGGGGCGGCTGCTCGCCGCGCGCCGCAGCGCCCCGCCCGAGCTGGCCGGCCGCTGGGAGCTGCCCGGAGGCAAGCTCGAACCCGGCGAGACGGCCGAGCAGGCGCTGGTCCGCGAGCTGCGCGAGGAGCTCGGCGTCGAGGTCGAGCCGCTGGAGCGGGTCGCGGGGGAGTGGCCTCTGCGCCCGCCGTTCGTGCTCCAGGTGTGGACGGCCAAGCTCGTCGCGGGCACCGCGCGCCCGCTCCAGGACCACGACGAGCTGCGCTGGCTGTCGCCCGACCGCGCCGACGAGGTCGACTGGCTGGACGAGGACAGGCCCGCGGTCGCCGCGGCGGTCCGGATGCTGGCCGCCGGGGGTACGTGACCCCGTGTCCCCCTCCGGAGGGGCCCGTACGCCGCCGAGACCGTCAAATGCCCGCCGCGCCGTACTCCATCCGTGTCACAGACCCGCTCCACCGGCACCGGGAAGATAGTCGGCCTGACATACCGGGTATGTGCTGATTATTCTCCCCGAACCGGGCGTGCCCGGTGGGGTCGCAGCGGGCTGGGAAGTGATCGGCGTGAGCGACAGCGCAGGGACCGTGGCGTCCACGCCCGGATTCGCCGAGTGGAGCTTCCCCGCCGAGGCGGGCGCCGTACGGACCGCCCGCACGCTCGTGCGCGACACCCTGCGCGAATGGGGCCTGGAGGCGGTCACCGACGTGACGGTGCTGCTGGTCAGCGAGCTGGTCACCAACTCCCTGCGGTACGCGAGCGGTCCCATCGGCGTACGGATGTACTCCCGCGCCGGACCCACCCTGCTCGTCGAGGTCTCCGACCCGCTGCCCGACCCGCCCCGGGAGCGCGCGGCCCACCCCGACGACGAGGGCGGACGCGGCCTGCAATTGGTGGCATGCACGTCGCGTCGCTGGGGAACCCGCCGGGGAAACACCGGTAAGACCGTGTGGTTCGAGCTGGGCCTGCCCGGTTAGGAAACCCCCGGGGGAGACATAGCGGGTCGAGACCGTGCTGTGATCGTGAAGTCCGTGTTCCGAGAGGCCCCTGTGCTGGATACTCGGGCTTCTGATGCCGGTGCGAGCACATGAGCCGGAGGGGACGGGCACGTGAGCGAAAAGCCAGCGGGTACGGCGAGCGGCATGCCGGAGGGCACACAGGCCGCGGCGATGTGGCAGAACAGCCCGCCGGGATCCCTCTACGACTACATCCGCGTGGCCTCGTTCTCCCTGGGCGCCGACGGGCGCATCCAGCAGTGGAGCGAGCGCGCGGCGGAGCTCTTCGGAATAGCGGCCCGGCACGCCGTCGGCAAGGACCCCCTGGAGATCTTCACCCCCGCCGCCCCGGGGGTGAGCCGCGGCCAGGGCCCCGCCGCACCCTTCCTGGGCGAGGGCGGGCTCGACGGCCGGGAGTGGACGGGCCTCGTCCCCTATCCGCGCGGCGAACGCCCGCCGGGGCTGGCCGAGATCTATGTGATGCCCACCGAGGACGAGGACGGCGCGCGCGGCGCCCTCTGCGTGGCCGTGGACGCCCGGGCGCTGCGCGGAATAGAGACCGACATCGCGGCCTCCGAAGCCGTTTTCGGCCAATCTCCCCTGGGATTCTTCTTCTTCGGCACGGACCTCACCCTGCTCCGCGTCAACGAGAGCTTCGCCCAGACCTTCGGCCGCCCCGCCGCCTGGCACCGCGGCCGCACCCCGCACGACTTCCTGCCGCGCGGCGAGGCCGAGCGGCTGACCGCGGCGCTGCGCCAAGTCCTCGACACCGGGCGGCCGGTGTCCGACGTCCAGCTCGTGGGGCCGGTCCCCGGGCAGAGCGAGCGCCGCCGCTGGTCCGTCTCGCTCTACCGGCTGCACAGCGGCAGCGGGCGGCCCATCGGGGTGGCCGCGCTCGCCACCGACGTCACCGGCCGCCGCCGCGCGGAGCGCGAGGCCGCGGGCGTGCGCCGCAACCTCGCGCTGCTCAACGAGGCGGGCGCGCGCATCGGCAACTCCCTGGACCTGGAGACCACCGCGCGCGAACTGCTGGACGTCGCCGTCCCCCAGTTCTGCGACCTCGCCTCCGTCGACCTCTACCAGGGCCTCCTCGCGGGTGACGAGGCGCCGCCCGGCCTCGCCGACGGCAGCGGTGAGCTGCGTCGGGTCGCGTACGCCAGCGCGGTCTCCGGCGCCCCCGTGGACGGCGCCGACAAGCCCGTGCAGGTCGGCGAGGTGCACCGCTACGCCTTCCACTCGCCCTACGCCGGCGCCCTGCGCACCGCGCAGGTGCAGCTGGTGCCGAACCGCGAGCGCGAGGACGGCCCGGAGCTGGGCGCGGTCGTGCACTCCACGCTCGCGGTCCCGATGGTCGCCCGGGACACGGTGGTGGGCCTGGCGCGGTTCTCCCGCACGAAGGGCAGCGAGCCGTTCGGCGAGCGCGACACCGCGCTCGCCGTGGAGCTCGCGGCGCGCGCCGCGGTCTGCATCGACAACGCCTGGCTCTACCGGCGCGAGCACGAGCGCGCGCTCATCCTCCAGCGCAGCCTGCTGCCCCCGGGCGACCCCGACGCCGCCGGGCTGGACATCGCCTGCCGCTATCTCCCGGCCAACGCGGCCACCGAGGTGGGCGGCGACTGGTTCGACGTCATCGAGCTGCCCGGCCACCGCACCGCCCTGGTCGTCGGCGACGTCATGGGCCGCGGCCTGCGGGCAGCCGTCGCCATGGGCGAACTCCGCACGGCCGTACGGACGCTGGCCATGCTCGACCTGGAGCCGGCCGAGGTGCTCTCCGCGCTCGACGAGATCGCCCACGGCCTCGGCAGGCCGGGCGGCAAGCAGTCCGCGTCGCGGGGCGTGCGCGGCGGCGTACGGGCGGCCGACCTCTCCGAGGTCTATCTGGCCACGTGCGTCTACGCGGTCTACGACCCGGTCACCCGGCGCTGCACCGTCGCCAACGCCGGGCACCTGCCGCCGGTCCTCGTCGAGGCGGGCGAGCCCGCGCTCCTGCTGGACGTGCCGCCCGGCATGCCGCTCGGCGTAGGCGGCGAGCCGTTCGAGCAGGTGGAGATCGACCTGCCCGACCGCGCGCTGCTCGTCCTCTACACCGACGGCCTCGTGGAGTCCCGCGACCACCCGCTGGACGAGGGCCTGGAGGCCTTCCGGGACGCCCTCACCGACCCCGCCCGCCCCCTGGAGGACGTCTGCGACCACGTCCTCGGCGCGCTCGACACCCACCACGGCGAGGACGACATCGCGCTCCTCATGGCGCGGCTGCGGGGCCTGCCCGCGGACTGCGTCGGCGACTGGACGCTCCCGCCCGACGCCCGCTCCGTGGCACGGGCCCGGGAGCTGGCACGCGAGCAGCTGCTCTCCTGGAGCTTGGAGAGCCTCGTGGACACCACGGAACTGCTGGTCAGCGAGCTGGCCACGAACGCACTGCGGTACGGCGAGGGCGAGATCCGGCTGCGGCTGCTCCTCGACCGGACGCTGGTGTGCGAGGTCTGGGACGGGGGGCTCGTCCAGCCCCGGCGGCGCCGGGCGCGCGACACGGACGAAGGGGGGCGCGGGCTCCAGCTCGTGGGGCTGCTCAGCGCGGCGTGGGGCAGCCGCCGCACGCCCCATGGCAAGACGGTGTGGTTCGAGCTTGCTTTGCCGGACGGGGATACGCCTACGCCGGATGCGGTGGAGGCGTTGATGAGTCTGTACTGAGGTCTGGGTGCGGGTAGCGCGTAACCCTCCACCCTGCGCCGCCTGACCGAGCGGCCGTGCGGCAGCACCAGCTCCACCGACTCGGGTTCGATGCCCGTGGGTGCC
>NZ_JBFBBD010000070.1:0-36724 GCF_040689515.1 Streptomyces sp. NPDC051173 | reverse complement strand
ACTCGACCGGCACACCGCCGATCACCCAGAAGAATCCTCCGCCGCCCCAGCCGCATGATCAACCCCCGAAGGATTTACGACGCAGACCACTTAGTTGGCGACGCCCAGGAACTCGGCAAGCCTCCGCAGGCCAGGCGGGCGGTACGAGCCTGCCCACAGGTCGGTCACGATGGCCACGGTGAGCGTGTGGTGTCGCATCCAGGCCGGAGCGATCTGGCGGAGCTTCTCAAGAGCCTTCACGGCGCCCTCGGCGTCGCCCAGGTCTGTGTGGGCTCGGGCGAGGTCCAACAAGAGCCATGTACGCCAGGAAGGTGGAGTATCGGCGCTGAGGCGCATTCCCTTGGCCAGTGA
Organism: Streptomyces sp. NPDC051173; assembly: GCF_040689515.1. NCBI lineage: Bacteria > Bacillati > Actinomycetota > Actinomycetes > Kitasatosporales > Streptomycetaceae > Streptomyces > Streptomyces sp. NPDC051173. The sequence goes on along the minus strand of NZ_JBFBBD010000070.1, from coordinate 36,373 downwards.
CAGCGCTTCTTCGGGGCGGGCGTGCTGGACAGCGAGGCGGACGCGCTCGATTCGGACGGATGAGCGGCTGAACACCGACACCATCTTTCCGTCAGCGGGAGGAGGAAGGGTAGCCAGTTTGTGCGTCGCGTTCTCCGCTGTGGTCATCATGTCGTTCGCTGTCCCGTAGTCGCCGGCACGGGCGACGGATGTGGCGGCGGACATGATGAGTGCGCCCCAGACCCTCAGGCCCTCGGCGTTCTTTCCGTGCTCCGTCTCGACCGAATCGGCGGCGTACACGGCAATGTGCTCGGCGTCTTCGAGTCGGTTCTGCCGCTGGTAGTTCCAGGCCACGCTGTTGCTGATCATCGGTGCGAGCAGCGGGTCCGAAGAATCCGAGGCGGCGTTCATGGCACGCTCGAGCGCGCTGAGCGCGAGGTCGATCTTCCCCAGGCGGATGGCGAGATGCCCAGCCAATTGCAGTGCCTTTCCCAATGCGGCCTGCCCCACCGCCCGTTCGTCCACGTTCCCCACAGCGGCAGCGAAGCGGGCGTCAGCGATGATGCCGGGCAGTACCTCCATGAGCCGTCCGAAATCGGCGTCGTGGTACAGGGTCCAACTGTCGGAAATCTCGCGCCTCAGAAGAGGGGCGGTCAGCCGCTCCGCGCCGTTCGGCTCCGGAGGCGGGGCGAACAGCGGAGGCATGATCGCGCGACGCAGAGCAACCAACTGAGGCGGGTCGGCCTCGCCGGTGGACGGCACTCCGGGCGGGTCACCGAGGAGGGCCGTCAGTTCGACGCCCAGTCCCCGGGACAGCGCGTGCAGGGTCGGCAGGCGTGCGCTGTGCTTCCGCTTCTGCTCAAGCTTGCGGACCACGTCCACGGACACGCCGGAACGCTCGGCCAGCCCCTCTTGAGTGAGGCCGGCAAGCCTGCGGAGCCTGCCCAGGCGGTCGCCCAGGTGTTCCGTCACCATGGATCCACGCTACAGCCCTGACAACTCTCCCTCCCCCACCCCCCGATGATCGAAAGCAATCAGCGGATCCCCCGTAAGCGGATGGTCCACCACCGCCGCCCGCACCCCGAAGACCTCCGCCAGCAGCCCCGGCGTCAGGACATCGCGCGGTGGTCCCGACGCCACCAGCGCCCCTTCGTGCAGCACGTGCAAGCGGTCGCACAGCGACGCTGCCGCGTTGAGGTCGTGGAGCGAGAGCAGCGTCGTGCGGCGCTGGGCGCGCAGCAGGGAGAGGAGTTCCACCTGGTGCTGGACGTCGAGGTGGTTGGTCGGCTCGTCCAGGACGAGTACCCGGGGGTCCTGCGCGAGCGCCCGTGCCAGCAGCACGCGTTGGCGCTCGCCGCCGGACAGGGCCGAGAAGCGGCGGGCGCCCGCGCCGGCCATGCCGACCTGTTCCAGGGCCGCCGCGACCAGGTCCGCGTCCGTGCGGTCCTCGCCCGCGAACGCCCGCTTGTAGGGGGTCCGGCCCATGGCCACGACCGCGCGGACCGACAGTTCGAAGTCGCTGCCGCGCTCCTGCGGCAGGGCGGCCACCAGGCGGGCCGACTCCGCCGTCGTCAGGGAGCGGACGTCCGTACCGCCGAGCAGCACGCGGCCGGCGTGCGGCCGCAGATAGCGGTAGACGGTCCGCAGGAGGGTCGACTTCCCGCTGCCGTTCGGGCCGATCAGCCCCGCGATCTCGCCGTCCTCCGCGAGCAGGTCCACGCCGGAGACCACCGTCCGCCCGGACAGGGCCACTTCGAGTCCTTCGATGGCGACACGCACGCCGTTACCCCCGCTCCAGCCGTCGGTCCAGCAGATACAGCAGCGTCGGCGCGCCGATCAGCGCGGTGACCACGCCCACCGGCAGCTCCTGGTCCGGCAGGGCCGTACGGGCCAGGAGATCGACGACCACCAGGAGTACCGCGCCGAACAGCGCGGCCACCGGCAGCAGCCGGCGGTGGGCGCCGCCCACCACCATCCGGCAGACGTGCGGCACCATCAGGCCCACGAAGCCGATCGCCCCGGACACCGACACCAGCACACCGGTGAGCACGCTGGTCACCACGAACAGTTCGCGCCGCAGCCGGACCACGTCCACGCCCAGACCGGCCGCCGTCTCGTCGCCCATCAGCATCGCGTCGAGCGCCCGGGCCCGGGCCACCAGGGCCACCAGGCCCAGCAGGACCGCCACCACGGGCAGCGCGAGTGTGGACCACTGGGCGCCGCCCAGCGAACCCATCAGCCAGAACAGCACCCCGTGGGTCTGCTGGTCGTCCCCGGCCTGGAGCACCAGATAGTGGGTGAAGCCCGACAGGAATTGCCCGATGCCCACCCCCGACAGCACCAGGCGCAGCGGCGAGAACCCGCCGCCCCGGCGGGCCATGGCCCACACCAGCGCGAAGGACGCCAGTGCCCCGGCGAACGCCGCCGAGGACAGCCCGAGACCCAGCAGCCCGCCCGCACCCGCGCCCAGCACGATCGCCGCGACCGCGCCCAGCGACGCGCCGCTGGAGATGCCCAGCAGATAGGGGTCGGCGAGCGGATTGCGGACCAGCGCCTGGACGGCCGTACCGACCAGGCCCAGGCCCGCGCCCACCACGGCCGCCAGCAGCGCGCGCGGCACCCGCAGCTGCCACACGATCAGGTCCTGGGTGCCCGGCACCGGATCCGCGCCGCGGATGCCGCGCGCCACCGAGGACCACACCTCGCCGAGCGGCACGTCCGTCGAACCCAGGCACACGGACGCGGTGAGCGCGGCCACCAGGGCCACCCCCAGCACCGCGCCGACCCATCCGGCCCGCGCGCCCGGCTCACGCTCCCGCTCCGCCTCCGCGGCCGTGGCGAGCGCCGCCACCTACTTCACCAGGTCCGGGTGGAGCGTGTGCGCGATCTCGCGCACGGTGTCGGCGCTGCGCACCCCGCCGATCGTGGTCCGCTCCGAGCCGATGCGCACGAAGTGACCCTCCTTGACGGCGGTGAGGTCCTTGGTCGCGGGGAAGGAGCGCAGGAAGTCGGCGGCCTCGTCGAAGGCCTTCTTGTTCGCCTCCTCGCTGCCGCGGTTGCGGACGCCGAGCTGGATCCAGTCGGGGTTCTTGGCGACGACGTCCTCCCAGCCGACCGGCTTGAAGTCGCCGTCGCAGTCGGCGAAGACGTTCCGGCCGCCGGCCTGGGTGATCACCGCGTTGGCCACCTGCCGGTTGCACACCGCCATGGGCTGCTTGGTGCCGGCGTCGTAGTCGAAGAAGAAATACGTCGGCCGCTTCGCCTCGGGCACGCCCTTGAGCGCGTCGCGGACGGTGTCCGTCTTCTTGCGCATTCCGCCGACCAGTTCGTCCGCGCGCGCGGAGGTGCCGGTGACCTTGCCCATCTCCAGGACGTCGGCCTCCACACCGGAGAGGTCCGTGCGCGGCGCCTTGCTCATCGACGCGCACGCCGACGACTTCAGGAAGACGTGCTTGATGCCCGCCGCCTCGAACTCCTTGGCCGTCGGGGCGTCGCCCATCTTCCCCATGTTCTTCATGGAGGAGAACGAGTCGACGTACAGATCGGCGTCCGAGGCCAGCAGCTTCTCCTTGGGGATCCCCATCTTCCCCAGCACCGGGACCTTCGCCGCCTGGCCGGCGAACTGCTCGGGCAGCGCACCCTTGCCGGGCGGGAAGCCCGTACCCGCCAGCTTGTCGCCCGCGCCCAGCCACATCAGCAGCTCCAGGCTCGCGGCGTTGCTGGTGACGATCTTCTTCGGCGCCGAGTCGAACGTCGTCCTCGCCCCCATGCAGTCGGAGACGGTCACCGGGAAGCCCGCGCGCGCCGAGGATTCCGAGGCCCCCGCGTCGTCGGACTTCTTCGCACCGCCACCGCCGCAAGCCGTCGCCGACAGGGCCACAGCGGCCAGCACACCGCACCACACACGAGGGCGCATCAGAAAACACTCCAGAACTCGACATCCGCGGACCCGTCCGCGCGGGTCCGGACAGGTAGTCGGACCGCCGGCCCACCCGGTTCCCGCGCGTCGCGAGGAATCCCGACGTACGCTGCCCGAGCACCGAGTCGAAGAGCGAAGGAGACCGCCATGGCGGACCAGCTCAAGGAGATGCCCACCGACTGGCGGCGCGCCCTGGCCGTCGTCGCCCACCCCGACGACCTGGAATACGGTGCCTCCGCGGCCGTCGCGACCTGGCTCGACGACGGCCGCGAGTGTGTGTACGTGCTGGCCAGTGCCGGGGAGGCGGGCATCGACACGCTCACCCCGGCCGAGGCCGGGCCGCTGCGGGAGACGGAACAGCGCGCCTCCGCCGCGGCCGTCGGCGTGGAGACCGTGGAGTTCCTGGGGCACCGCGACGGTGTCATCGAGTACGGGCCGCGGCTGCGCCGCGACTTCGCGGCCGCCATCCGCCGCCACCGCCCCGAACTCGTCCTGACCCTCAACCACCACGACACGTGGGGCGGCGTCTACTGGAACACCCCCGACCACCGGGCCGTCGGCCGGGCGGTCCTGGACGCCGTCGGCGACGCGGGCAACCGCTGGATCTTCCCCGAGCTCACCGACGACGGTCTGCTGCCCTGGGACGGCGTCCGCTATGTGGCCGTCGCCGGCTCCCCGTACCCCTCCCACGCCGTCGACGCGAGCACGGGCCTCGACCGGGCCGTGGCGTCCCTGCTCTGTCACCGCACCTACATCGAGGCGCTGACGAAGGACGACCCGGAGACGTACTGCCGCAATTTCCTGGAGGGCAACATGAAGGCGGTGGCGGAACGCTTCGGAGGACGCCCGGGGGTGGCTTTCGAGCTGTTCAGCCGCTAGGCCGTGGCCTGGCGGGTGAGTCCTCCGCAGGCCGCGTCGTTCCCGCACCACCGCTGCGCGGCGGTGTCCTCGAACGCCGGACGGGCTGGTGGGTTGCCCGGACGGGCTGGCACGGCCGCAAGTTGACGATCATGTCCGGCAGAACAAGCCGTCCGGCGAGGACGCACCCGCTGGGGGCCCGGACAGAGTCCGGGAGAGCTCCCGCCGTGGGCGGCAACGGACCCGCAGTCAGGAACGGCGCCGAGCCCCGGACGCGGTCAACCGCAAACAGCGGACACCCGCTCCATCACCAGCACGGCCACGTCGTCCTGCAACCTCCCGCCCGTATGCGCGTCGAGATCCGCGCGCAGCCGGTCCAGCAGCTCGGAGGTCGACAGCGTGGCCCACGCGTCCAGCCGTTCGGCCAGTGGGTAGAAACCGCCGTCCGGGGCGCGGGCCTCGGTGACGCCGTCGGTGCAGGCCAGCACCCGGCTGCCGGCGGGGAGCTCGACGCGTTGCGTGGTGCGCGTCGCCGTGGACAGGTCGCCCAGGCCCAGCGGCAGCCCCGGGTCCGGTGTCTCCAGCTCCCGCACCCCGCCCTCCGGCCCGATGAGGAACGGCGCCAGGTGACCGCAGTCGATGAACACCACGGGCACCGCGCCGGCCTCCCGCCCCTCCGGCGCGGCGGCCTCCTCGGTCCCGAAGACCAGCGCCGTCACGAACTCCTCCGACACGCGCAGCACCAGATCCTCCGCTCCCGTCGACCTCGCCTCGTACGCCGCCGACCGGTGGTAGCGATAGAGCCCCTGCTCCATCGCCTCCACCCCGCTCTCCAGGTCGCGCCGGTGGTAGGCGGCCTCCCGGAACGCCGTCAGCACCGCGGCCCCCGCGCCGAGGGTGCCCAGGCCCTTGCCCCGTACGTCACCGATCAGCACCCGCGTCCCGTACGGCGTGTCGACGACCTCGTAGAGGTCACCGCCGATCAGCGCCTCCCGCTGGGACGACACGTAGAAGCCGTCCACGACGACGCTGTGCGTACGCAGCGGCAGGGGCCGCAACAGCGCCCGCTGCGCGGCCTCCCCGGTGGCCCGCACCCGCTCCAGCAGGTCCTCGCCGTCGCGCCGGAGCCGGGCCACCGCGATGCTCGCGCCCACCATCAGGGCGTTGCCCACGACGGACCCGACGCGGTTGACCGCCACGTCGCTGTTGAGCACCCCGTGGTGCGCCACCATCAGGAAGAAGTCCAGGAGGCCGATGAAGACCGTCTGCTGATAGGTGCACACCGCGGCCGCCGCCATCGGCGCGAGCGCCGCGAACACGTCCAGCCGGAGGTTGGACGGGGTCATGAGATCGATGGCCACGATGACCATGAGATAGACGAGGACGAGCGCGAAAGGCATGCTGCGCGACGACACCGTGGCGGGACCTCCACGCCGGAAATGGGCTGCATAGGGTATTTCGCCAGCTCCAGCCTTCCACGGCCGCCGCGCCTCGGCCACCCGGTGCGATCTTGACCCCGGGTTGCCTCAGAGTTTGCGGTAGGTCCGCGCGTCGTCGGTCGCCGCGAGGACCGTCGCCAGGTCACCACCGGCCGACGCCGTCACCACGGCGGTGACCGCGCCCTCCACGAAGGGGGCGTCCGCGATGCGTACCTCGGCGGCGCTCAGCGAGCCGTCGGCCAGCAGCGCCTTGACCGTGAGCACCGCGCTGCCCATGTCGCACAGCACCACCACACCCGCGCCCTCGTCCACCCCCGCGACCGCCGCGCGGACCAGCTCCGCGCTGGTGCCGACCGAGCCGTCCGGCAGCCCGCCCGCCCCGGCGACCGGCGCGGGGGAGGGTGTGCCGGTCAGGGCGCGGGCGAGCGCGGCCGTGGACGCGGCCACGTCGCGGCTGTGCGAGACCAGCACCACGCCGACCCGGCCCGGCGCGCGCTCTGGCTCCGGGGCGGGCGCCTCCGTCGCCTCGACGGGCGCCGCGCACAACTCGGGGTCGGTGGCCTCGTACAGAGCGGTCACCAGCAGTGCCGACGACGTGGCGCCCGGGTCCTGGTGGCCGATGCTGCGGTCGCCCAGATAGCTGGCCCGGCCGCGCCGTGCCCGCATCGGAACGGTCGCCTCCGCGCCGGCGCGGGCCGCCCGCGCCGCCGCGTCCAGCGCCGCCGTCACGTCGCCGTCCGCCAGGGCCTCGGCGTAGGCGTCCGCGGCCGGCTGCAACGCGTCGACCATCGTCTTGTCACCGGGCGCCGCGTCACCGAGGCGCCGCACACTCGCCACAGCCGCGGCCAGCGCCCGCCCCAGCGTCGGCGGTTCGACCACGGCGTCGTCGCCGAGGATCTTGCCCATCCTGCGCAGGACCGTCCCGTACAGGGGGCCGGAGGCGCCGCCCACGGTGTTGGTGAGGTGCACGCCCACGGCGGTGAGCAGGGCGCCCGGTGTGGCGGGCGCCTCCGCGGCCAGGGCGTCGGCGGCGGAGGTGAAGCCGCGCTTGAGGTTGGCGCCGTGGTCGGCGTCGCCGATGGCGGCGTCGAGGTCGGTCAGATACGCGGCCTCCGCGACGAGGACGCGCGTGGCGCGGTCGAGGAACCGGTGGAAGAAGGCGAGGTCGAGCGGGGCGGTCATGGGTCCTGTGCTCCTCGTCGCTGCGGCTCGGGGTCCGGGTCGGCCCAGCGTAATGCGCACGCCCCGCGGGCCCGTCGGCGGCGGGCCCGGTCCTCACGCGCCGGGAGGCGTCACCCCCACCCGCAGTTCGTCGGCGCCGATGACGTCCGAGGTGACCAGCGCCTGTTCCGCGTGGACGTCCGTCATGAAGACGAACGGCGGGATCACCGGCGGCACGGGCAGCCCGTCGGGGGAGAAGGTCACGCACAGCAGGCCCTCCAGGCACCCGCTGAACTTCGTGAGGTAGAGCGTCACATCGCCGCTCAGGTCCAGGGTGCGTGCCCCGAGGGACATCTCCGCGCCGCCGTCCCGCGTGGTCATCCGGTAGTCCTTCAGCGAGGCGGAGCCCATCTTGAGGACCAGCACCTTCAACGGCCCCTTGGCCGTGGGGACCTGGGTGACCCCGGCGAACGCGAAGCCCCGCGGCGCGAAGAGCGACGTGCGCACGGTCGGCGGGACCGCCGCGGCCGGGACACCGGAGGCGCCGCGCGGCGCCGCCTCCGCACGGTCCGCCGCCGGGGTGCCGACCGCCGCGAGCAGCACGAACGGCAGGGCGACCGCCAACGTCCGGGACGGCCCCGGCCCGCTCTCCCGGCGCTCGGCCGGGGTCCAGCCGAAGCCCATGGCGCTGCCCGCGATGCCCAGCAGCATGCCGACCAGGAAGCCGCCCAGATTCGTCGCGGCGAAGGAGAGGGCGGACAGGATCAGGGCGTTGACGCTCACGTAGTGCCGTGCGGACGGCACGCACCACAGGAACAGGCCCGCGACGACCAGCGCCAGTCCGATCCCGATCGAGGCCAGCCCGCCCAGCCCCAGGCTGACCAGTACGGTCACCGGTGACAGCGGCACGACCAGCAGCTCCGTCCCGCCGAGCACGAGCAGCAGCCCGGCCCAGAAGGGCCGGGTGCGCCGCCATCCCCGGAACGCCCGCCGCCGCTCCGGGAACGGCAGCCGCCGCTCCACCGCGGCGGTGAACCGGCCGCTCAGAAGCACTTCTTGCCGTCCAGGCTCACGTTCAGCCGCAGCCCCGGCAGCCGGAAGTTGCCGCCGGTCGCGGACCAGGCGTGCGAGCGCACCCCGGCCACCGTGATGTTCCCGGCCTGGAGCCCGAACCGGCCCGCCTCGCCCTTGACGTCCGGCACTTGGTCGAGCGTGGAGGCGTCCCGGCCGATCTCCGCGGTGCCGAAGGTCGCGTCGCCGACGAGGTCCTCACCGTCGATGACCAGTTTGCTCGCGGACACCTCGCCCGCGCCGCCGCCGGCGGTGAGTTTGAAGACGACGTTCCCCAGCGGTGTGGGCACGGAGGCGGCCTGGCAGATGTCGCTCAGCCGCGCGTCGCCGATACCCAGCAGCGACACCGGGTGGCCCTTGCCGTCCACGGAGCGGTCGGTCTGGACGAACGAGGAGAGCCCCTTGCTCGTCAGCTTCCCGGACTGCACCTGGAAGTTGGTGCCGGAGACCGCGAAGGACGCGGCCAGCGCGCCCTGTGCCATCGCCGTGGCCATCGCGGCCACGGCGGCGAGGGCGGGGACGGCCACCACGGCCGTCTTCTTCCAGCCGGTTCTGCCCTCCGGCAGGCGTCGGTCGGTTCCGCTCACTGCGCCCTCCCGTAAGGAAGTGAGAAGTGTGGCTTCTGCCATACTGCGGACGTCCGGTGACGGGAGACTAGGGCCGAATTTGAATAATAGTCAACAGGCGGGGACCGACCGCTCCCAGGCGAGACGCTCCGAACTCATCGCGATCGGGCGGAAGTTGTTCGCCGACACGTCCTACGACGCGCTGTCGATGGACGACATCGCGCGGCACGCAGGCGTCGCCAAGGGCCTGATCTACTACTACTTCAAGAACAAGCGCGGCTACTACCTCGCCATCATCGAGGACTCCGTGGCCGAGCTCGCCCTGCGCGCGGCCGCCACCCACGACCTGCCCCCGGCCGACCGCGTCAGCCACACCATCGACGGCTACCTCCGCTACGCGCAGCACCACCAGGCCGCGTACCGGGCGGTCGTCACCGGCGGCGTCGGCTCCGACGAGGAGGTCCTGGCCCTGCGCGACGGCGTCCGCGAGCGGCTGCTGGCCGCGATCGCGGAGGGCGCCTGGGGCCGCCGGGACCTCCCCGTCATCGCCCGCACCGCGCTGATCGGCTGGTTCTCCAGCGTCGAGGGCGTCACCCTGGACTGGCTGCGCACCGAGGAGCTCCCGCGCGAGACGGTGCGCTCGCTGCTCGTACGCGGCCTGGGCGACACCCTCCGCGCGATCGAGGACTTCGAGCCGACGTGCCCGGCGCCGCTGCGGAAGGAGCTGTGAGGCGAACAGGGCTTCCCCGTTCGGAGGGTTGCTGACATAGTGCGCTCCCCTGCCGACAGCCCGCCCCCGGAAAGGGCTTCCGCATGCGTCGCGTCCTCGCCACCCTCCTGTCGGTCCTGTGCGCGGCCGCCGCCCTCGGTGCCGCCCCGGCCGGCGCCACGGCCCCGCCGAACCCGGTGATCTTCGTGCACGGCCGCAACGCGGGGCCCGGCGTATGGGACGGCATGCGCGCCGCCTTCGTCCGGGCCGGATATCCCGCGGACCGGCTCGACGCCTGGTCGTACGACACCACCAGATCGACCAACGAGGTGCTGGCCGGCCAACTGGCCGCCCATGTCGACGCCGTGCTGGCCCGCACCGGGGCGTCGCGGGCGGACATCGTCGCCCACAGCCTGGGCAGCCTGCCCTCCCGCTGGTACGTCGAGTTCGGCGAAGGCGGCGCCAAGATCGCCCACTGGGTGTCGCTGGCCGGTCCCAACCACGGCACCGGCCTGGCGTATCTGTGCGCGCTCTGGGACCAGGGATGCCGGGACATGACCCCCGGGTCCTACGTCCTCTCCCGCCTCAACGCGGGCTCCGGGACGCCGGGGCCGGTGCGTTACGCCACGTGGTGGTCGTCGTGCGACGAGCAGATCGTCCCGGTCTCCAGCACCGCGCTGGAAGGCGCCGTCAACACGCGAACAGCCGCCTGCCTGAAGCACAATGACCTGCTGACGGACGCCACGGTCACGAGCCAGGTGCGGGCGTTCCTGACGGGGTGATGCACGGCGTCCGCCGGGGCGCCTGGCACCATGGCCGGCATGACTGCATATGTGATCACCGAGGTCGAGGTCCTCGACGAGGAACTGGCCGCCATCTACCGCACCTTGGCCTCCGCCTCCATCAGCGCCCACGGCGGCCGCTACGTCGTCCGCGGCGCGGACGTCGAGGCCGCCGAGGGCGAGTGGCAGGCCGGGAGACGGCTGATCGTCGCGGAGTTCCCCGACATGGAAGGGCTCAAGCGGTGGTACGCGTCCCCGGAGTACGCCGAGGCCCGCGAGATAGCGAAGAAGGCCCTGAAGCGCCGCCTCCTCTTCGTGGAGGGCGTGCCGGAGTGAGAGCCGTCGGGGGGTGACCTCCCGGAAGAGGGGGCTTCTCCAGGATCAAGGAAAAGTTAAAATTCTGGCCCCGGGCGTGCTGGGGACGAGTTTGCCGGAATATGGTGCACCGTTACCGGCGGCGGATTAAAGCTTTATCAGGCGGCCGCGACGCGTTGACTGTTTTGGGTCAGCCGGCGCGGCCGCCCGCGTGTATTTCCGATCACTTCCTGCCGTGCCGTGTAGGCGTTCATTCCGCTTTTATGTGAGATATGCCGTTTGGGATGATTGAAAAACGGCTGCCACTTTTTTGTTGCACGGTGCGGCTTCCGGAAAGGCCGGTCCGGCGTGTGTGAAGTGCCAGGCGGTGGGCCGGTGCGCGGATGGGGTCTCAGATAATGGCCAGGTTTCCGGGGTGATGGGGATCATCGCCCGCCCGGCAGTCGCGGGCCATATTTCGTTGGCCTGTTCCCGGCTGGTCCGTACCTCGGGCTGATCCTAGGTTCAACCACGGGCTCGTGCCCGGAAAGCGTGAGCGGGATACGGAATACGGACAGGAAGCCCTGGGTGCGGGCGGGTCCGGTCCGTGCGAGCCACGCGGATCCATCAGGCGATCTGTTCAGGCGATCTGTTCGGTGATCCTTGAGGGGTGGGGATTGCATGGGGGAAGACCCGGCGTAGTGCTGCGGCCCCTGCTTTTCTCTCGGTAGGCAGTCATGCTCATCGAGCTGATTGTCCCGCGGAATCTGCCTTGGTTTCCAGCCCTTTGCGTCATCAGTCGCGCAGGGGTCGATCCGGCGGATTTCGGTGCTCAGAACGCCCGCAGCCGTGTGTTTCCGGCGCCCCATCCGACTGCGGGCGGTTGCCAGGCGTTCGTGCACCGCAGTCGCCCGCGCGGGTGGCATGTGACTTTCTCAAGGAGGTGCGGTGGTGAGAGAACCTGTCGAAGTTCCGTCCGGCGGTCCGGCCGATCCAGGGATTTCCCCGCGGGGAGGGATGCCGGCGAGCGGGGTGCAGGAAGCCTTTGCCGAGCTGCTGGCCGAGGTCGTGCATGCCGAACAGGTGCCGGCCGACGGCCACTTCTTCCGTGACCTGGGCGCCGATTCGCTGGTGATGGCGCAGTTCTGCGCGCGGGTGAGGAAGCGGGCGGACCTTCCGTCGGTGTCGATGAAGGACATCTACAAATATCCGGACATCCGGAGCCTCGCGGCGGCATTCGCGGACGCAGTCCCCGATCTCCCCGGCCCTGCCCCGGTTCCGGCGGAAGTGCCCGCACCGAGCAGTGCACCGCGCCATGTCCTGTGCGGAGCACTGCAACTCCTGTTCGTGCTCGCCTATTCATGGCTCATGACCTGGGCATCGGACCTCGGTTACCGGTGGGTCTCCGATGGCGCGGGACCTCTCCACGGCTACGAACGGGCCGTCGTCTTCGGCAGTGCCGAGTTCGTCGCTCTCTGCCTCTTCCCCGTCGTGGTCAAGTGGATCCTCATCGGCCGGTGGAAGCAGGGCGAGTTCCCGGTCTGGGGGACGGCGTATGTGCGGTTCTGGGTCGTCAAGGTCCTGGTGCACGCCAGTCCGATGCTGTTCTTCGTCGGCAGCCCGCTCTATGTGCTGTACCTCCGGGCCCTCGGCGCGAAGGTCGGCAAGAACACCGTGATCCTCTCCCGCAGCATTCCGGTGTGCACCGATCTGCTCACCATCGGAGCCGGAACGGTGATCCGCAAGGACTCCTACTTCCTGTGCTACCGGGCCCTCTCCGGGTGCATCCAGACCGGTCCCGTCACGCTGGGCCGTGAGGTGTTCGTCGGCGAGCAGACCGTGCTCGACATCGGGACGTCGATGGGGGACGGGGCGCAGCTCGGACACGCCTCCGCGCTGCAGAGTGGTGAACGGGTGCCGGGCGGCGAGCGGTGGCACGGCTCCCCGGCCCAGCGCACGGATGTGAGTTACCGGAGGGCCGCCCCGGCCAGGTGCGGCACCGTACGCCGGGCCCTGTTCGGGCTGTCGGGGCTCCTGCGGACGTGTCTGCTGGTCATGCCGATGTGGTTCGGGCTCACGTATGTGCTGCTGGACGAGGTGCCGAGGCTGCTCGGCCGGGCGGACGCGGCGGCGGAGTCCCCGCTCTCCGCGGTGTTCTACACCGATGCCCTGGTGATCTCCCTCGTCCTGTTCGCCGCCCTGGTCGTGGGGGGCCTGGCCGCGCTGCTCACCGTTCCCCGTCTGTTGCACCTCGGGCTGCGGCCGGGCCGGGTTTATCCGCTGTACGGCGTGCGGTACGGGCTGCTGAGGACCGTCTCCTTGACGACGAACACCCGGTTCTTCCTCTGGCTCTTCGGCGACAGCTCCTACATCGTGCACTACCTGCGGAGCCTGGGGTACCGCCTCACCGCCGTCGAGCAGACCGGTTCGAACTTCGGCATCGGGATCAAGCACGACAGCCCGTACCTGAGCGTCGTCGGCCAGGGCACCATGGTCGCCGACGGGCTCTCGATCATGAACGTCGACTATTCCAGCACGTCCTTCGTGCTCTCCAGGACGTCGATCGGCGCACGGAATTTCCTCGGCAACCACATCGCCTATCCCCCGCAGGGCAGGACGGGGGAGAACTGCCTGATCGCCACCAAGGCGATGGTGCCGCTCGACGGCGAGATCCGCGAAGGGGTCGGCCTGCTCGGCTCACCGTCCTTCGAGATCCCGCGCACGGTGGAACGCGACACCCGCTTCGACCGCTTCAGGACCGGCGACGAGCTGCACCGCCGTCTCGCTGCGAAGAACCGGTACAACCTGCGCACGATGGGCATCGTCCTGCTCATACGGTGGGGGCACTTCTTCGGGCTCACCATGCTGCTCCTCGTGACCGCGGAGCGGTACGACACGGCCGGCAAGGTGCTGGACGCCCTGTTCCTCGTGCTCAGCATCGGATTCACCGCCCTCTACTTCGCGTTGACGGAACGGTGCCTGACCAGGTTCCGGCCGCTGCAGCCGCAGGTGTGCTCCATCTACGACCCGTACTTCTGGCACCACGAGCGCCTGTGGAAGGTGCCCCAGACACACTTCAACGCCTTCAACGGCACCCCGTTCAAGAGCGTGCTCTGGCGGCTGCTGGGAGTCCGGATCGGCAAGCGGGTCTTCGACGACGGATGTGACCTGTCGGAGCGGACACTGACGGTCATCGGTGACGACTGCATGCTCAACAGCGCGAGCAAGATCCAGTGCCATTCGCAGGAGGACGGCACGTTCAAGTCGGGCCGGACCACGCTCGGCAGTGGCTGCACCGTCGGCATCAATGCCCTGGTCCACTACGGCGTGACCATGGGGGACGGCGCGGTGCTGGCCGCCGACGCCTTCCTGATGAAGGGCGAGGACGTGCCCCGGCAGGCGCGCTGGGGAGGAAACCCGGCCACCGAGACGCCCGGGGGCCGGCCGGAACCGGTCCGGGAGGCCGAACGCCCGCAGTCCTCGCACCGGAACGGGAACACCGGCACGGCCGTCACCGGACATGCCGAGCCGAGGGGGCTCCCGCCACGAGCGGCCGGCCGAGCGGCCGGCACACCACGAGCCACCGTCGCGGCGCCACGGACCGGTGCCCGGCGCGACCGCGATCAGGGACCGGGAGAGGACCGATGAGCGGACCGACGGAAGACGGCCGGGAGTTCCGGCCGAAGGCGCCTGTCGCCGGTGGGCCCACCGTCATCCCGCGGTGGAGCGACGATCCGATGGCGGGCGTAGCCGAACACGACATGCCTGTTCCCGCAGGCCTGCTGGAGTCGCTGGTCCGGCGGGCCGAGGCGCTCGGGGTGCCGCTGGACGCCGTGTTGCTGGCCGCGCACGCCAAGGTGCTCGCCATGCTGTGCGGCGAGCCCGAGGTCACCACCGGCTACCTGCCCGCCCAGGGCGGCACGGCGCTGCCCTGCGGGGTGACGACATCGCCCCGTACATGGCGCGAGCTGGTGCCGACGTGCGCACGGGTGGCGGCGGAACTGTCGCACCGGAGCGGTACGGTGGACGGCTCCGGACGCGAACCGGGCCCGCCCGACGTGCTGTTCGAGACGGAACTCGACCTGTCCGACGAGGGGCCCGCCCCTCTCGGCGACGGCGCCGGGCTCGCCGAGGGCATCGTTCTGCGGGTGCGCGTCGGGCGGCACGGCGAGCGGACGACGCTGCGGCTGCGGTACCGGACGGAGGTGCTGGACGCGGGGTACGCCGCCCGCGTCGCGGGCTACCACCTCACCGCGCTCACGCTCCTCGCCGCCGACCCCGACGCCGGACACGCCGGGCAGAGCCTGCTGTCCGCCGCCGAACGCCGCTTCCAGCTCCGTGATCTGGCCGGACCGCGCCGGGCCCTGCCCGACCGCCGGATGCACGAACTCTTCGAGGAGCGGGTACGCCGCCACCCGGACGCCGTCGCCGCCGTCCACGGTGACCGGCAGTGGACGTACCAGGAGCTCAACGCCCGTGCCAATCGCCTCGGACGAGCCCTGCTGGAAAGAGGGCTGGCCCGCGAAGGCGTCGTCGCCGTCGTCGCCGAGCGCACCCTGGAGTGGATGGCCGCCGTCCTGGCCGTCCTCAAGGCCGGTGGTGTCTACCTCCCGATCGAGCCGCACTTCCCGCCCGAGCGCATCGCGGCCATGCTCTCCCGCGCCGACTGCCGCCTCGTGGTGACCGAACCGGGCAGTACCACCACCCTCGACCAGGCCCTCGCCGGCCTTCCCGGCGTCGACACCCTCGGCGTCGAAGCCGAGGGCGACGCGGGCCGTGCCGCCGACGACCTGTGTCTCGACGTCGCGCCGGACCAACTGGCCTACATCTACTTCACGTCGGGCTCGACGGGCGAGCCCAAGGGCGCGATGTGCGAGCACGCGGGCATGCTCAACCACCTCTACGCCAAGATCACCGACCTGGGCATCGCCGAGGGCCAGGTCGTCGCCCAGACGGCGCCGCAGTGCTTCGACATCTCCCTGTGGCAGCTGGTCTCCGCCCTCCTGGTCGGCGGACGGACCCACCTGGTCGAGCAGAAGGTGATCCTGGACGTCCCGCGTTTCGTCGACACCATCGCCGACGGCCGCGTCGCCGTCCTCCAGGTCGTGCCGTCCTATCTCGAAGCCGTCCTGTCCCACCTGGAGCTCCACCCACGCCCGCTGCCGGACCTGCGCTGCGTCTCGGTCACCGGTGAGGAGCTGAAGACGGAGCTCGCCCAGCGCTGGTTCGCCGCCGAGCCGAAGATCAGACTGGTCAACGCCTACGGTCTGACGGAGACGTGCGACGACACCAACCACGAGGTCATGGAGCGCGCGCCGGAGTCCGGCCGGATCCCGCTCGGTCCCTGTGTGCGCAATGTGCGCGTCTACGTCGTCGACGACCACCTGGAGCCGGTGCCGCTGGGTGCCGCCGGCCAGATCGTCTTCTCCGGGGTCTGTGTGGGCCGGGGCTACGTCAACGACCCCGAGCGCACCCGGCTGGCCTTCCTGGACGACCCGCACCACGTAGGCCAACGGCTCTACAAAGGGGGCGACTTCGGCCGCTGGCTTCCGGGTGGCAAGCTGGAGTTCCTCGGCCGCCGTGACGCCCAGGTCAAGGTCCGCGGCTTCCGGATCGAGATCGGCGAGATCGAGAACGCGCTGCTGCGCGTGCCCGGCATCCGTGACGGTGCCGTGGTGGTCGCCGGGAGCGGTGACCAGGGCAAGCACCTGGTGGCCTGCTACAGCGGCCCGCGGCCGCTCGACGCCGACACCGTACGCGAGCGGCTCGGGGCGACCCTGCCCCCGTACATGGTCCCCACCGTCCTGCACTGGCGGGAGAAGCTGCCGCTGACGCCCAACGGCAAGATCGACAAGAAGGCGCTCACCGCCCTTGCCGCCCGGCCCGAGGCCGCAGAGGAGAACAACCACCGGGCCCACCACCGGGCCCCGCGGTCCGCCACCGAAGCCCGGCTGGCCGGGGCCTGGGCGAAGGTCCTCGGCGTCCCGCAGGACCGCGTCGGACGCGAGGACCACTTCTTCGACCGGGGCGGCACCTCGCTCTCGGCCGTGAAGCTGGCGATCGCCCTCGACCGCGCGGTCTCCCTCAAAGACCTCACCGACCACCCCGTCCTGGCCGACCTGGCCGCTCTCGTCGACGGGCGGCGCGTGGCATCCCCCGCGCCGCAGGACCCGCCGCGCCCACCGACCACCTCGTGAAACCCGCACGGGAAGTCACGGGGGAAGACGAAGGAAGGAGCACCGATATGTCATCGCCACCTTCAGCAGCCCTCCTCGACGTGGAACTGCGCCCCGGAAGGCCGCCGATGCTGCCGGCCGGTTCCGGCGGCGAGCCGGCGCACTGGGCGGCCCGCCTCCGTGGCGCGCTGCGCGCCGTCGTCGCGGAGCACGGCTGCGTCCTGGTGCGCGGCCTGGACCTGCGCGACCCGGTCGGCACCGGGGCGGTCTTCAGGGCACTGGCCACGGAGCTGATGGCGGAACGGGAGAGCTTCGCCCCTCGGCAGGTCCACGACGAGGGCGTCTACTCGTCCTCGACGTGGCCCCAGAACCAGCCGATGTGCATGCACCACGAGCTCAGCTACACCCTGGAGTTCCCCGGCCTGATGCTGTTCGCCTGTCTGACCGCGCCCACCGGCGGCGGGGCGACCGCGCTGGCCGACGCGCCGACCGTCCTGGACGCACTGCCCAGGAAGCTGGTCAAGCGGTTCGAGCGGCAGGGCTGGCTCCTGACCCGCACCTACAACGACGAGATCGGAGCCTCGGTCGCCGAGGCGTTCGGCACCGAGGACCCCGGCGCCGTCGAACGCTACTGCCGCGCCAACGCCATCGAGTTCCGGTGGCTGCCCGACGGCGGTCTGCGCACCCGTCAGCGGCGCAGCGCCGTGGTGCGCCACCCCGTCTCCGGCCGTCGCTGCTGGTTCAACCAGGTCGCCTTCCTCAACGAGTGGACGATCGCGCCCGAGGTCCGCGAATACCTGGTGGACGTCTACGGTGCCGAGGGGCTGCCGTTCAACACCGCCTACGGCAACGGCGACCCCATCGACGCGGACACGGTCCAGCTGCTGAACACGGTCTACGAGACGCACACCGTGCGCGAGCCGTGGCAGGCCGGCGATCTGCTGCTCGTGGACAACGTCCGCACCGCGCACAGCAGGGAGCCGTTCGAAGGGCCGCGCGAGGTCCTCGTCGCGATGGCCGACCCCATACCCCTGACAGCCTGCTCGCCAACCATCGAGGTGACCCGTAAGTGACCACACCCCAGTCCGCCGCATCCCCCGTCCCCCCGGCCGCGCCACCGCTCGTCCCGTCGTTCGCGGTCATCTCCGGAAATCAGGTCCAGCACGCCCTGGAAGGACACGAGAAGGACGTCGTCGCGCTGGTCGAGGCCACCTACCGCCTGCACGCCGAGGGCGCCTCGGTCAACCCGCCCTCCTACTTCCTGCGCTTCCCCGACCGTCCTTCCTCCCGGATCATCGCGCTGCCCGCCTCGATCGGCGGACCGTCGTCCGTGGACGGGCTGAAGTGGATCTCCAGCTTCCCGGCGAACGTGGCGGCCGGCATCCCGCGGGCCTCGGCCGTGCTGATCCTCAACGACCATGACACGGGCTATCCGTTCGCCTGCCTGGAGAGCTCGATCATCAGCGCCACCAGGACCGCGGCGTCCGCCGCCCTGGCCGCCGAGCGGCTCAGCCGCGGCCGTCCGCGCCCCCGGCGGGTCGGATTCATCGGAACCGGCCTGATCGCCCGCTATATCCACACCTTCCTGGACCGCACCGGCTGGTCGTTCGAGCAGATCGGCGTGCACGACCTGTCCGCCGACAGCGCCGCCGGGTTCCGCACCTACCTGGAGCAGTCCGGTGACAGCCGGTGGGTCACCGTGCACGACAGCGCCGAGCAGCTGATCCGCAACAGCGACCTGATCGTCTTCGCCACCGTCGCGGGGAAGCCGCACATCCACGAGCTGTCGTGGTTCGAGCACCACCCGCTGGTGCTGCACATCTCCCTGCGCGACCTCGCCCCCGAGATCGTGCTCTCCTCCGTCAACATCACCGACGACATCGACCACTGCCTCAAAGCGGACACCTCACCCCACCTCGCCGAACAGCGCACCGGCAGCAGGGATTTCCTCCTGGGCACCCTCGACGACGTCACCACCGGACGAGTCACCCCGCCGGCGGACAGGACCGTCGTGTTCTCCCCGTTCGGCCTCGGCATCCTCGACCTCGCGGTGGGCAAGTACGTCTACGACGAGGTGGCCCGCTCCGGCGGGCTCCATGTCGTCGACGACTTCTTCCACGAACTGCGCCGCTATGGCTGAACAGCCGGCACCGCTGCCCCTGCTGAGGAAGGCGTCATGACAGTCATCTCCGTCCCCACCGACTTCAACGAGGAAGACCTCTATGTCGACCTGCGCCCCATCGCCAGGCACACCCTCTTCCTGAAGTGCGAGGGCTTCAATTTCGCCGGCTCGATCAAACTCAAGGCGGCGACAGAAATGGTCGAGGCGGCCGAATGGAGCGGTGCCCTCAAGCCGGGGTCGATCCTGGTCGAGTCCTCGTCCGGGAACCTGGGCGTGGCCCTGAGCATCATCGCCGCCAGCAAGGGCTACGACTTCGTGTGCGTGACCGACGCCCGCTGCAATCTGTCGGCCCGGCGCTTCATGGAGGCCCTCGGCGGCCAGGTCCACATCATCTCCGAACCCGCGGCCGACGGCGGGCTGCTCGGCGCGCGGATCGCCCACGTCCGATCGCTGTGCGCTGCCGACGAGCGGTACGTATGGCTCAACCAGTACACCAACGCGGACAACTGGAAGGCCCACTTCCGTACGACCGCACCGGCCATCGCCCGCCACTTCCCCCGCCTGGACGTGCTGTTCATCGGCGCGGGCACCACCGGCACCCTGATGGGCTGCGCACGCTACTTCCGTCAACTGCACCGGCAGGTACGGATCGTCGCGGTGGACAGCGCGGGCTCGGTGACCTTCGGCGGCGAACCGGGCCGCCGCATGATCCCCGGCCTGGGCACCAGTGTCCGCCCGGACCTGCTGGACGAGTCCTATGTGGACGAGGTGGTCATCGTCGAGGAAGGCGACACCATCCGGGCGTGCCACCGCCTGGCCCGGCGCGGCTTCCTCTTCGGCGGCTCCACCGGCACCGTGGTCAGCGGCGCCGTCGACTGGCTGGACCGGCAGGGCGACCGGGATCTCACAGCGGTGGCCATCGCCCCGGACCTCGGCGAGCGCTATCTCGACACCGTCTACCAGACCAACTGGCTGCGCGACCTGTACGGCGAGAACGTACTCGACCCCGCCGAACCCGTCGCCGATCTGCGACCGGCCTGACGGCCGGCGCCGCACCGAACGCCTCACCCGCTGCCCGGCCGTGGACACCCCGTCACAGCCCGGCTCCTGACCCAGCCACCATTGCACACGGCCGGTATTGCGCACGAGGGTCGCTCCGGTGACATTCACGTTTCCCTTGTCACCCGGGGCAGCAACATGTGTCATCCCCAGGTCTGTTGAGGGCCTGGCGAGTCGGGGTTCCCCGCCATGGGGCGCTCGACCGCCGACGACCGCCTCACCTCGGGGCGGCCGGCCCGGGCCCGGCCGCACGACGCTCGCCCGTCACTCCGGGACGGGCGAGCCGCCCCGCCCCCGACGCCACACTCGTCCTCACCCGGGAAGGTGCACCGTATGAACCGCCAGGGGCGCGTCATCGACCGCGTCGTCCGCATGACGGCCGCCACACTGTGCCTGGTCATCGTCTGGATCCACATCGACGACCAGGGCGGCATCCCCGGCGACGAGACCCCGCACTACGTCGCCGTCGCCTACTACCTGCTCGAAACCGTCGGAGTCCTGTGTGCCGCGCTCCTGCTCGCCGGGATCGGGACCGGCCGTCATCAGGACACGTGGCTCCTCGCGTCCACCGTCGCCACGGTGCCGCTGCTGGGAACGCTCCTGACCCAGCTCCCTGCCCCGCCCCAGCACGGCCGGGGCGAGGACGGGGGCTACTGGACCGACCCTCCGGGCCCCGAAGGCACCGTCGCCGAAGTCCTGCTCCTCACCCTCGCCCTGACCGTCACGCTCCTGTCGCCCCCGCCATCGCCCTTGAGGTGCCAAGGGACTTCAGGACAGGGGCCCAAGAGGGTCGTCGTGCCGAGAGGGCGAGGGGGCGCGACGTGGCACCGGCCGGCGTTCCGGCCGGGCCGTCTCCGGGACGGCCCGGGAACCGGCAGGGAGACGGGATACGTTCCAGGACCGGAAAGAACCGACCGGCCCCGCGGGACGCGGGACCGGCCGTGGCGTCAGGTCAGTTGATCGCCTTGATCAGCTCACCGTCCGCCGTGTCACCGCTCAGCTCCCAGAAGAACGTCCCGCCCAGGCCCTGCCGGTCCTTGTACGCCATCTTCCCGGCGATCGTGGCGGGGGTGTCGTAGCTCCACCAGTCGCCGCCGCACGCCGCGTAGGCGGTCCCGGCCACCGTGCCCGTGGCCGGGCACTTGGACTTGAGGACCTTGTAGTCGTCGATGCCCTGCTCGTAGGTGCCCGCGGCGGGCCCCGTCGCGGTGCCGCCCGGCGCCGCCTGCGTCACGCCCGTCCAGCCGCGGCCGTAGAAGCCGATGCCCAGCAGGAGCTTCGACGGCGGCACGCCCATGGACAGGAGCTTGCTGATCGCGCTGTCGGTGTCGAACCCGGCCTTGGGGATGCCGTCGTACGAGGTCAGCGGGGAGTGCGGGGCCGTCGGGCCCTTGGCGTCCCAGGCGCCGAAGAAGTCGTAGGTCATGGGGTTGTACCAGTCGACGTAACGGGCCGCGCCCGCGTAGTCGGCGGCCTCCAGCTTGCCGCCCGCCGAGCCGTCCGCCGTGATCGCCGCGGTGACCAGGTTGTTGCCGCCGAACCGCGTCCGCAGCGCCGCCATCACGTCGCGGAAGGCGTCCCGGCCGCTGGTGTCGCAGGTCAGGCCGCAGGCGTTGGGGTACTCCCAGTCGATGTCGATGCCGTCGAAGACATCGGCCCAGCGCGGGTCCTTGACGAGGTTGTAACAGGAGTCGGCGAACGCGGCCGGGTTCTTGGCGGCCTCGCCGAAGCCACCGGACCAGGTCCAGCCGCCGAAGGACCAGATGACCTTGAGGTTCGGGTGGAGCTTCTTGAGCTTGCGCAGCTGGTTGAAGTTGCCGCGCAGGGCGCCGTTGTCCCAGGTGTCGGCCTGGCCGTCGACGCTGCCCGCCGCGTCGTAGGCCCGGTCGTAGTCGGCGTAGGAGTCGCCGACCGCGCACTTGCCGCCGGTGACGTTGCCGAACGCGTAGTTGATGTGGGTGAGTTTGGCCGCGGAGCCGGAGGTCTCGATGTTCTTCACGTGGTAATTGCGGCCGTAGACGCCCCAGTCGGTGAAGTAGCCGACGACCCGGTGCCCGGCGGAGGTGTCGCCGGTGCCGGTGCCTCCGCTGTCCGCGGCGGCCGCGCCCGCCGTGCCGGTGAGCAGCGTGGACGCGAGCATCGCTCCGGCGGCGGCGAAGGCCGCGAGCAGCGTCCGGGCGCGGCGGCGGGGGGCGTTCTGGTGCGGTCCGTACATGGTTCTCCTCGGTGGGTGGGGAGAGCTGGGGGGTGACCCGCACGCGTCATGTGTTGGCATGAACGCGGTGAACGGTGCGCAAACCGTAGAAGGACTAGACCAGTACGGTCAATGGTTTGGACCAATCCCGTCCGGTGCTCCCATCGGATTTGTCAACCCGTGACGTCCGGCCGCCGATCGGGCATACTCCAACCCGCCACAGCCGCAGGTCACCCGGTGCCGCGACCCGGCGGGGGACCATGGGCTGGGCACCACGGACGGCGGGAAACACACCCTTGCGCTCCCGTCGCCGCAGCGCCCGACAGGGAGGAGAGCGCCGCCATGACCGACCACGGCCCGCAGCCGGTGGAGCGTCAACTGCCCACCGAGGAGGCCCGCGACCTGATCGCGCTCGTGCGTGATCTGGTGCAGCGGGAGATCGAGCCCCACGCGGCCGAGGAGGAGGACGCCGGGCGCTTCCCGCGCGAGGTCTTCCGCCTGCTCTCCACCTCAGGACTGCTCGCGCTGCCCTACGCCGAGGAGTTCGGCGGCGGCGACCAGCCGTACGAGGTCTACCTCCAGGTCCTGGAGGAACTCGCCGCCGCCCGCCTCACCGTGGGCCTCGGCGTCAGCGTGCACACCCTCGCCTGCCACGCCCTCGCCGGCTACGGCGGCAAGGAGCAGCAGGCCGAGCACCTGCCCGCGATGCTCGGCGGCGGACTGCTGGGCGCCTACTGCCTCTCCGAGCCCTCGGCGGGATCCGACGCCGCGTCACTGCGCACCCGCGCCACACGCGACGGCGACACCTGGACGCTGGAGGGCACCAAGGCGTGGATCACCCACGGCGGCATCGCGGACTTCTACACCGTCCTGGCCCGCACGGGCGGTGAGGGCGCGCACGGCATCACCGCGTTCCTCGTGCCGGGGGACGCGCCGGGCCTGTCGGCGGCGGTGCCCGAGCGGAAGATGGGCATGAAGGGCTCGCCCACCGCCCAGATCCACTTCGACGGCGTGCGGGTCCCCGACGCGCGGCGCATCGGTGAGGAAGGGCAGGGCTTCGCGATCGCGCTGTCCGCCCTGGACTCCGGCCGACTCGGCATCTCGGCCTGCGCCATAGGGATCGCCCAGGCGGCCCTGGACGAGGCGCTGTCCTTCCTCGCCGAGCGGCAGCAGTTCGGGCGCCCCCTCGTGGACTTCCAGGGCCTGCGCTTCATGCTCGCCGACATGGCCACCCAGATCGAGGCGGGCCGCGCCCTCTACCTCGCCGCGGCGCGCCTGCGCGACGCGGGCCTGCCCTTCTCCAAGCAGGCGGCCATGGCCAAGCTCTTCTGCACCGACGCCGCGATGAGCGTGACCACCGACGCCGTGCAACTCCTCGGCGGCTACGGCTACACCGCGGACTTCCCCGCGGAGCGCTACATGCGCGAGGCCAAGGTGCTCCAGATCGTCGAGGGCACCAACCAGATCCAGCGGCTGGTCGTCGCCCGCCACCTGGCGGGGCCCGAGTCCCGCTGAGTCACTCGGTGCACTCGGCTCACTGCCGTACGGGCCGGGGCGGGCGGCTCCCGACCCGTACGGGTGACGATGGCGCGGACGGTGTACGTCCGGGGCGGTGCGGCGGCACGATGCCGGTATGAACGCGGTCGTCGCGCCGGAGCGGAGGGCGCCCGGGAGAGGCGCCCCCGGGCGTCACCGGGACGGGCGCCGCATCCCCGGGACGCGCACCGGGCGCGAGCCGGGGCCGCCGATGTGGGAGAAGGGCTGGGTGCGCCAGTCCAGGCTCTCCGGCAGCGTCAGCATCAGGGCCGCGTCGAACTCCTGGGTCCCCTGCGACTCGTCGGCGGGCGCGGCGCTCCCCACGCCGCGGCCGGAGCCCGGGCAGACCGTGAGCCCGAAGGGGTTCCACGGCGACGGGCACAGGGCATGCTCGGGGAGCACGTCCTCGTCCGCGAGCAGCGCGATCGGGCGCGCGCAGTCCGGGCACGTCACCCGGAACATGGCGGGAATGTCATACGTCTCGTACGGGCTGCTGCCATCACCCTCGTTGAGGCGTTCCAGGCTGGGCATAGTCTTTCTCCCCCTCGGCTCGGCCGGCCAGGCACCTCGGCCTCGGCCACAGCAAGCACTTCCCGCGACGCGAGTCGGGTAATCGCGGCGCCCGGCAGGACACGGGTGCATAGGTGTGTTGTTCGTCACATGCTCTGCGCGGGCGGTCGGGCCGTCGACTGTGCCGGGTCGGCTCCCACCCAGTAGGTTGATCCGCGTGGAGGAGCTGGACAGAGAAATCGTGGAACTGCTCGTCAAGGACGGGCGGATGAGCTACACCGACCTGGGAAAGGCCACGGGCCTGTCGACCTCGGCGGTGCACCAGCGTGTGCGCCGGCTCGAACAGCGCGGTGTCATCCGCGGCTACGCGGCCGTGGTGGACCCCGAAGCCGTCGGGCTGCCGCTGACCGCGTTCATCTCGGTGAAGCCGTTCGACCCCAGCGCCCCGGACGACATCGCCGACCGGCTCGCCGAGATCCCCGAGATCGAGGCGTGCCACAGCGTGGCGGGCGAGGAGAACTACATCCTCAAGGTGCGCGTCGCCACCCCGCTGGAACTGGAGCACCTGCTGGCACGCATCCGCTCCCTGGCCGGAGTGTCGACCCGCACGACGATCGTCCTGTCGACGCCGTACGAGGCGCGGCCGCCCAGGGTGGGGTGACGCCCGCTCGCGCAGCCCGCCGGAGGCGGCGCCCCGGTGGGTGACAGACTGATCCCCATGAGCGACCGTCCCGGCACGACCGGCAAGAACACCCGCACCGTGCTGCTGCGCCGCGGCACGGTGCACAGCCCCGCCGACCCCTTCGCCACCGCCATGGTCGTGGAGCGGGGGAGCGTCGCCTGGGTCGGTTCCGAAGGGGCCGCCGACTCCTTCGCCGACGGGGTGGGCGAGGTCGTCGACCTCGAAGGCGCGCTGGTCACCCCGGCGTTCACCGACGCACACGTGCACACCACCTCGACCGGCCTCACCCTCACCGGTCTCGACCTCACCGGGACCCGCACCCTGGCCGAGGCGCTGGAGAAGGTGCGCGCCCACGCGGCCGCCCGGCCCGCCGACCGGGTGCTCCTCGGCCATGGCTGGGACGCCAGCGTCTGGCCCGAGCGCCGCCCGCCGTCCCGCCGCGAGCTGGACGAGGCCACCGGCGGCCGCCCGCTCTACCTCACCCGCGTCGACGTGCACTCCGCCGTCGTCACCACGGCCCTCCTCGACCTCGTCCCCGAGCTGCGCGGACCCCAGGAGGACGCCCCGCTGACCGGTGCCGGCCACCACGCCGCGCGCGCCGTCGCGCACGGCAGCGTCACCGCCGCCCAGCGCGCCGAGGCGCAAGGAGCGGCGCTCGACCGCGCCGCCGCCCTCGGCATCGGTTCCCTGCACGAGTGCGGCGGCCCGCTGATCTCCGGCGAGGACGACTTCACCGGCCTGCTGGCACTCGCCGCCGAGCGCCCCGGCCCGCGCGTCGTCGGCTACTGGGCCGAGGCCCTCACCGCCGCGGGCGAAGCCGGTCGCATTCGCGAACTGGGCGCGCACGGCGCGGCCGGTGACCTCTTCGTGGACGGCTCCCTCGGCTCGCACACCGCCTGCCTGCACCAGCCGTACGCCGACGGCCCGCACGCCACCCACACCGGCACCGCCCACCTCGACGCCGCCACCGTCACCGCCCATGTCATCGCCTGCACCGAGGCCGGCATCCAGGCCGGCTTCCACGCCATCGGCGACGCCGCCCTGACCACCGTCGTCACCGGCGTACGCGCCGCCGCGGACAAGCTCGGCCTCGCCGCCGTCCGCGCCGCACGGCACCGCGTCGAGCACGCCGAGATGCTCACCCCCGAACACATCGCCGCCTTCGCCGAATTCGCCCTCACCGCCTCCGTGCAGCCGGCCTTCGACGCCGCCTGGGGCGGCGACGACGCGATGTACGCCCAGCGCCTGGGCGCCGAGCGGGCCCGCACCCTCAACCCGTACGCCGCCCTGCTGCGCGCCGGCGTGCCGCTCGCCCTCGGCTCCGACAGCCCCGTCACCCCGCTCGACCCGTGGGGCACCGTCCGCGCGGCCGCCTTCCACCGCACTCCCGAGCACCGGATCTCCGTCCGCGCCGCCTTCACCGCGCACACCCGCGGCGGCTGGCGGGCCGTCGGCCGCGACGACGCCGGCGTCCTGGTGCCGGGCGCACCCGCCGACTACGCGGTCTGGGAGGCCGGGGACCTCGTCGTCCAGGTGCCGGACGAGCGGGTCGCCAGCTGGTCCACCGACCCCCGCTCCGGCACGCCCGGACTGCCCGACCTCACCCCCGGCGGCCCCCTCCCCACCTGCCTGCGCACCGTCGTCGGCGGCCACACCGTCCACACGGCCCCCGGGCGTCCGAACGAGTGATGAGGGCGGCGCGGCGTACCGCCGAACGACGTGCCGTCGGCCTGTCGCCGCAGGTGATCACTCGCCGTACTGACCTGCTGATTTGAGGCATCCACGCAGGTCGGAGGGGTGTTGACACAGTGTGGGCGGCGGCGGGTAGGTTCGGCGGAGTCCACCACGGACGTCCGGCCGGTGAATCTCCACACAGTCGTCGAACGCCGCTGGGCCATGGGGCGGTGCGCCGGAGGCGGCACACCGCCACTGGCAGCCAGGTTCCAGCGCTCGGGGGCGGGGGGACGGTTCCGCCGCCCGGCAGGTGCGACCCGGGTGGGGCCCGGACGTTCAGTAGACAACGGTCTCGGCCGACCCGCAGCCAGCGGTTCCCGGGCCGGCCCGAAGGACGCCGGGCCCCCATTCGCCGCTCGCGCGCGCAGCGCGGTTTTCCACAGCCCAGGATCCGGGGTGCGCCCCGCGCGGGGTACCGTCGGCACATCACCGCTCAGCTCGCAGGAAGGCGCGACCGTGCCCCCGGGTCCCGAAACCACCGCCGATGGCGAGAGCCGCGCCGACGACCTCACCGAACCGGTGCCCGCCCCGCGGGCGGAGGCGGA
Source organism: Streptomyces sp. NPDC051173 (assembly GCF_040689515.1). Taxonomy (NCBI): domain Bacteria; kingdom Bacillati; phylum Actinomycetota; class Actinomycetes; order Kitasatosporales; family Streptomycetaceae; genus Streptomyces; species Streptomyces sp. NPDC051173. The sequence goes on along the minus strand of NZ_JBFBBD010000070.1, from coordinate 9,037 downwards.
GCCCGCCCCCGCCGCGCCGCGCCCCGGCAGGCTCACCCGCCTGGGCCGCCTCGCCCGCCGTGAGGCACCCCGCACCGGCCTCGCCGTGCTCGGCGGCCTCGCGCTCGCCGTGGCCTTCCCGCCGTACGACCTGTGGCCGCTGTCGGTCGTGGCCGTCGCCGCGCTGGCCCTGCTGACCCGGGGGCGCACCGCCCGCCAGGGAGCCTGGACCGGCTTCGCCTTCGCGCTGCCCTTCTTCTTCGTCCTGCTGCGCTGGCTGCGGGTCGTCGGCTACGACGCGGTGGTCGGGCTCTCCTTCGTCGAGGCGCTGTTCGTCGCCGTGCTCGGCGCCTGCCTGGCCCGCGTCTCCCGGCTGCCCGCGTGGCCGCTGTGGGGGGCGTGCCTGTGGGTCGCCGAGGAGCTGGCCCGCGACCGGCTGCCGTTCGGCGGCTTCCCCTGGGGGCGGCTGGCCTTCGCCAACACCGCCTCGCCCTTCACCCCGCTCGCCGCCCTCGGCGGCGCACCCCTGGTGACCTTCGCCGTGGCGCTCACCGGCGGCCTCCTCGCGTACGGGGCCGGCACCGCCTGGCGGCTGCGCCGCGGGGCGCGTACGGTCCGCGCGGCCCTGCCGGGCGTCGAGGCCGTCGCGCTCGCCGCGGCGGTCGGCGTCTGCGGGTATGCCGTGCCCGTGCCCACGGGCGCCGCCGACACCGTGAAGGTCGCCCTGGTCCAGGGCAATGTGCAGCGCCCGGGCATCGACTTCCTCGGCCGCCCGATGATGATCCTCGACAACCACGTGGACGCGACCCTCCAGCTGGCCCGCGACATCAAGGAGGGGCGGAGGGAGAAGCCGGATCTGGTGATCTGGCCGGAGAACTCCTCCGACCTCGACCCCTTCCAGTACCCGCAGGCGTACGACCGCATCGACGAGGCCGTCGAGGCCGTCGGCGTCCCGGTCCTCGTCGGGGCCCTGGTCGACCACCCGGGCAGCAGCGGCTACATCGACAACAAGGGCATCGTCTGGGACCCGAAGACGGGCCCCGGCGCCTCCTACGCCAAGCAGCACCCCGTGCCCTTCGGGGAGTACGTGCCCTTCCGCGCGGAGCTCAGCAAGGTCATCACCCGCCTCCAGCGCGTCCAGCGCGACTTCTACCCCGGCGACCACACCGGCGTGATGCAGATCGGCCCGGCCCGGCTCGGCGACGTGATCTGCTTCGAGGTGGCGTACGACGAGATCGTCCGCGACACGGTCAAGGCCGGTGCCCGCGCCCTCGTCGTGCAGACCAACAACGCCACCTACGGCCGCACCGGCCAGCCCGAGCAGCAGCTGGCGATGTCCCGGCTGCGGGCCGTCGAGCACGGCCGCGCGGTGGTCACCGCGGCCACCAGCGGCATCAGCGCCGTGGTCGCCCCCGACGGCAAGGTGCTCCAGCGGAGCGAGGAATTCACCCGGGATGTCATCAGTGCCCGGATTCCCCTGCGGGACGGCACCACCGTCGCGGACCGCGTGGGTGCGGCGCCCGAATGGGCGCTCGCTATGGTGGGCGTTCTCTCCTGTGCGGCCGCGCTCCTGATCGGTCGTCGGGGGCGTACGGACGAGCGTCGAAAGAAGGGCCAGCAGTGAACGACGGTGGGCAGCGGAAGTACGGTCCGCTCGGCACAGCCTTGGTGATCATCCCGACCTACAACGAGGCGGAGAACATCAAGTCCATCGTCGGCCGGGTGCGGGCGGCGGTGCCGCAGGCGCACGTCCTCGTCGCCGACGACAACAGCCCCGACGGCACCGGCAAGCTGGCCGACGAGCTCGCGGCCGACGACGACCAGGTCAAGGTCCTGCACCGCGAGGGCAAGGAGGGCCTCGGCGCCGCCTATCTCGCGGGCTTCCGCTGGGGCCTGGACAACGGCTACGGCGTCCTGGTGGAGATGGACGCCGACGGCTCCCACCAGCCCGAGGAACTGCCCCGGCTGCTCACCGCGCTCAAGAGCTCCGACCTGGTGCTCGGCTCCCGCTGGGTGCCCGGCGGGCGGGTCGTGAACTGGCCGAAGTCCCGCGAGTTCCTCTCCCGCGGCGGCTCCACCTACTCCCGGCTGCTCCTGGACGTGCCGCTGCGCGACGTCACCGGCGGCTTCCGCGCCTTCCGCCGGGAGACCCTGGAGGGGCTCGGCATGGAGGAGGTCGCCTCGCAGGGCTACTGCTTCCAGGTCGACCTGGCCTGGCGTGCCGTCAAGGCCGGATTCCACGTGGTGGAGGTCCCCATCACCTTCGTCGAGCGGGAGCTCGGGGACAGCAAGATGAGCCGCGACATCGTCGCGGAGGCCCTGTGGCGGGTCACCTCCTGGGGCGTCGGCTCCAGGGTCGGCAAGGTCCTGGGCCGGCGCTGACCCCGGCCCGCCCCGTACGGCGCGGGCCCAGGCACACTTGGGGCATGACGTTCGGAGCACAGCAGACCCCCGAAGGCCGACCGCCGCGCAGGAGCCGCGCCCGCAAGCTCGTCCCCCTGGGGGTGGCGGTGTGGGCCGTGCTGGAGATCTGGCTGCTGACACTGGTGGCCGGGGCCGCCGGGGGCCTCACGGTCTTTGCCCTGCTGGCCGGCGGCGTGGTCGTCGGCTCGTATGTGATCAAGCGGGCCGGGCGCCGCGCCTGGCAGCGGCTGACGGTGACCCTCCAGCCCGGGGGAGCGGTGGCGGCCCCCGCCAACGGGAGCGAGGGCAACGGCCTCACGATGCTCGGCGGGCTGCTGATCATCCTCCCGGGCCTGCTGTCGGACGTGGCGGGGCTGCTGTGCCTCTTCCCGCCCACGCGGACGCTCCTGCGCAAGCGCTTCGAGAAGCGGCTGGCGCGGCCCGCGGCGCCGGGGACCTTCGGGGACGCCTTCCAGCAGGCGCGCATGCACGTGCCCGACGGCAAGGTCGTCCCGGGCGAGGTGATCCGGGAGGACGAGCCGCCGCGCGCTCCGCACGAGGGCGGGCCCCAGCTGCCGCGCTGAGCCTTCGGGGCTCCGCGCAGGCGGAGCCCCGTCCACGCGCTCGTCCACGCGCACAAAGGGCCCGGGCCACTGCCTGAATGCAGTGGCCCGGGCCCTCTGTGTGATGCTGCTATGCCGCCGTCAGGCGGACTTGCGGTTGTCCCGCGGGTGCACTGCGATGTTCATGGCACCGGAGCGAAGGACGGCCAGCCGCTCGGCCAGCACCTCCTCCAGCTCCTCGCGGGTCCGCCGCTCCATGAGCATGTCCCAGTGCGTACGCGCGGGCTTGCCCTTCTTCTCCTCAGGACCGTCGCCGTCCACCAGGAGTGCCACGGCGCCGCACGCCTTGCACTCCCACTCCGGCGGAATCTCCGCCTCTACCGAAAACGGCATCTCAAATCGATGCCCGTTCGGGCATGCGTACTCCACCGCCTGGCGCGGGGCCAGATCGATGCCGCGGTCGGTCTCGTAGCTGGTAACCACAAGTCGCGTGCCGCGGAGAGCTCGCTCACTCATGAATCGTGCCTCCCGGGCTTGGTCGCCCACAGGACAGGTGTCGCTGTCGTCGTCATCCGGTCAACGTCCGGTCGGCGGTGAAGATTCCCGTTGAGGGACATGCGTCGCCCGTCGTGCCGCCCCTTGTTGTACCCACCAACGCCCGTTTTGTCACATCTGGCAACGGATGTCACCCTGCGTTTCTGTCGCTTTAGCGCGCAGTAACGGTCCGCCCGGTGGGTCGAAGGCGTACACTACCGGCCCGCGTCTCCCGGGCCTAAACCAGGTCCGGAACTTCGCGCGCCGCCGCCGGTCCGGACGGCGCCGGGCCGCCCGAGGCGACCCGCACGGTCCCGGCCACGGCCGCCCCCTCCGGGGCCGCTCCGAGCGGGGCGAAGAAGCGCAGGAAGAACTGCGACAGCGGTCCGATCGCCAGCGCGAAGACCACCGTGCCCGCGCCCACCGACCCGCCGAGCACGAAGCCCGTCGCCAGCACGACGACCTCGATGCAGGTCCGTACGAGCCGCACCGAGCGGCCCGTACGCCGGTGCAGACCGGTCATCAGGCCGTCGCGCGGGCCCGGGCCGAATCGCGCCGAGATGTAGAGCCCGGTCGCCATCGAGCAGAGCATCACCGAGAAGGCCAGCAGCGGGATCCGTGCCCACAGCGACGCCGGCGCCGGCGTGAGGGTCAGCGTCGCGTCCATCGCGAGGCCGATGACCAGTACGTTCGAGACCGTGCCGAGCCCCGGCCGCTGCCGGAGCGGGATCCACAGCAGCAGCACCAGCGCGCCGATGGCGATCGAGGCGGCTCCGATGGAGATGCCGGCGTGCCGGGCGACCCCCTGGTTCAGGACGTCCCACGGCGCGAGCCCGAGCCCCGCCCGCAACTGCAGCCCCGCGCTCACGCCGTACAGCACGAGCCCGCCGTAGAGCATGAGCAGACGACGGGCGAGAAGCAGTCCCCCTGATGCGGACACAGGATCCTCCGAGTGATCGACATGACGGCGAAATGGCAGGGCCAGTGGTGCAAGTGGCCTGCCGCATGACAGTCTGTGGACTGGATCGAGTGAAGATCCATGGCCAATCCCGGAAAGGTGGACCGGTCAGGATGAGTCAGTGGACCTCTTCCGTGGGTGCGCAGAAGCTCGCGCATCTCCTCGGGTCGCAGCATGAACGTGACGGCCAGGGCGTCGTGACGCTGATCGGCGGGCGCCGCGCACCGGCCTACCGCTCCCTCGCGGACGGCATCCGGCTGCTCGTCCTGGAGGGCCGCGTCCCGGTGGCCGCCCGGCTGCCCGCCGAGCGTGAACTCGCGGCGGCGCTCACCGTCAGCCGCACCACCGTCGCCGCCGCCTACGAGGCGCTGCGCGGCGAAGGATTCCTGGAATCCCGGCGCGGCGCCGGGAGCTGGACCTCCGTCCCCGCCGGGAACCCGCTGCCCACCCGCGGCCTCGACCCGCTGCCACCGGAAGCCGCGGGCTCCGTGATCGACCTCGGCTGCGCCGCCCTCCCCGCCCCCGAGCCCTGGCTGACCCGCGCCTTCCAGGGCGCGCTGGAGGAGCTGCCGCCCTACGCGCACACCCACGGCGACTACCCCGCCGGCCTGCCCGCGCTGCGCCAGTCCATCGCCGACCGCTACACCGCGCGCGGCATCCCCACCATGCCCGAGCAGATCATGGTCACCACCGGTGCCATGGGCGCCGTCGCCGCGATCTGCCGGCTCATGGCCGGGCGCGGCGAGCGCGTCGCCGTCGAGTCGCCCTCCTACGCCAACGTCCTCCAGCTGATGCGCGAGGCCGGGGCCCGGCTGGTGCCCGTGGCCATGGCCGACGGGCTCGCCGGCTGGGACCTGCCGGCCTGGCGGCAGGTGCTGCGCGACGCCGCGCCCCGCATGGCCTACGTCATCGCCGACTTCCACAACCCCACGGGCGCCCTGGCCTCCGAGGAGCAGCGCCGGGAGCTCGTCGAGGCGGCCCGCTCCGCGGGCACCGTGCTCGTGGCGGACGAGACCATGTCGGACCTCGCCCTGGAGCCGGACCTCGAACTTCCCCGGCCCGTCTGCGCCTTCGACCCGGCGGGCAACGCCGTGATCACCGTCGGCTCGGCCAGCAAGTCGTTCTGGGCGGGCATGCGGATCGGCTGGGTCAGGGCCGCCCCGGACGTCATCCGCAGCCTCGTCGCCGCCCGGGCCTACGCCGACCTCGGCACGCCCGTGATGGAACAGCTCGCGGTCACCTGGCTGTTGAACACCGAGGGCTGGGACGCCGCCGTCGCCATACGGCGCTCCACCACGCGGGAGAACCGCGACGCCGTCGTCGCCTCGCTGCGGCGCCACCTGCCCGACTGGGAGTTCACCGTGCCGCGCGGCGGGCTCACGCTGTGGGTGCGCACCGGCGGGCTGTCCGGCTCGCGGATCGCGGAGGCGGGGGAGCGGCTGGGCGTACGGGTGCCGTCGGGGCCGCGGTTCGGCGTCGACGGGGCCTTCGAGGGGTTCGTGCGGGTGCCGTTCACGGTCACCGGCGCGGTCGCCGAGGAGGCCGCGAGTCGGCTGGCCGAGGCCGCCCGCCTGGTGGCGAGCGGCGCGACGGCGGCCGTCGAGGTCCCGCGGACCTACGTGGCCTGAACCGGCAGCGGCTCCCCGCCGCCGAGCTGGTGCCCGAAGCCCCCGGCGGGCGCGGCCTCTTCGGAGGTGGGGGCCGCGCCGGCGTACGGCGCCCGCGCCTCGTACGGGAGCGGGGCCTCCCGTTCCGGTACGGCCTCCACGCCCGCGCCGTACAGCGGGCCGTCCGGGCGGGGCAGCAGCTCCAGGACCGCCTGCCGTTCGGCCTCGGCCGCCTCCTCGTCGAGCGGGTCCGGGGTGGCCGGCACCTGCACCCGGTACACGGGCCCCGAGCCCAGCCGCGCGTAGCCGCGACCGGGCGGCACGTCCGGCGTGGGGGTGGTGTGCGGCGGGGCGCCGAGCGCGGTCCGCACCTGCTCGGGGGTGGCGGGGCCGAGGATCACCCGGGCGCCGGTGTGGGCGAGCACCACTTGGCCGAGCAGCCCCGCGTTCTCCAGGTGGTCGGCCACGGCGACCGTGACGTTGGCCGCCCGGCCGTGCCGCAGCGGCACCTCCAGCAGCTCCTGCGGATCGGGGCGCCCCTCGTTCGCGGCGAGGTGGCTCAGCGCCGTGGGCCGGTCGACGACGATCCACAGGGGGCGGCGGATGTCCTCGGGGACGGGGCGGCCCTGCTGCCGGGCCTGATTGCCCGTCATCAGCCGCCGCTCGGTCTCGTGCGAGGCCCACTCCAGCGTGGCGAGCGCGCCCGCGGGCGAGCACTCCAGGGCCAGCACCCCCTCCCGGCCGGGGAAGCAGGTGTAGCCGCCGGTGCCGCCGCCGTCGATCAGCAGGACGTCGCCGTGGTTGAGCGCCTGGAGCACGATCGAGCGCAGCAGGGTGGTGGTGCCGCCCGAGGGCCTGCCGAGGGCCAGCAGGTGCGGCTCGGTGGAGCGGCGGCCCGTGCGCCAGACGACGGGTGGCGCGTCCCGGATCCCCTCGCTGTCGACCACCGGCAGGGTCCGCTGCACGGAGTCGGCGTCGGTGAAGCCGAGCACGGTCTCGCCGGGTGTGGTCACGAACCGCTGGGCGAGGATGTCGGTCGGCAGGGCGGGCAGCACGGTCAGGGTGAGGCGGTTGGCCTCCTCGTCCCAGTCGAAGCGGTACTCGCGGCCGCGTCCGGCCTTGACCCGCAACAGCTGCTCGACCTTGGCCCTGGCCTCGGCCTCGCCGTCGGTGAAGTAGGCGGGGTAGCGCAGCTGGAGGGAGACCAGCCTGCCGTCCTCGAAGTCGTGGGAGAGGAACGCCTCGTCCGGGTCGCCCCCGTGGGCGTAGAGCGGATCGGGGTCCTCCGGCAGGGAGAGGTAGGGGACCAGGGACTCGTACAGCAGCTGGAGCCGCTCGTTCTCCTCGTCCTCGAAGTGCGTCTCCCCGGCCGCCCGCTCGCGGCCGGCCCAGCCCGCCGCCAGCATCAGGGCGATCGCGGCGCACGCCGGCCCGTACGGCACGAGCGCCACGATGACCATCGAGGAGACCGCCAGCAGCAGCGCGGGCGCGCGCTGGCCCCTGGGGGTCCGCGCGCAGCGGCGCAGCCCGCCGTGGGCCAGTACGCGCAGCCCCCGGGCGACGGTGAGCAGCGGGTGGAGGACGTCGGCGGCGGTGTAGGCGGCCGACCGCGCGAACTCCCGCCCGCGGGCGAGGGTGGCACCGCCGGTCAGGCTGCCGGGGAGCGGTCGCCGGGCCATGGCGTCCTCCGGTGTCGGCTACGGGGTCAGAATTTGAGGCCGCCCAGCAGCCCGGCGAGGCTCGCGCTGCCCGCCTTGATGCTCGGGGCGATGGCCGTGCCGGCGAGGTAGAAGCCGAACAGGGCGCACACGATGCCGTGGGAGGGCTTGAGGCCGTCCTTGCGGAAGAACAGGAAGACGACGACGCCGAAGAGGACGACGCCGGAGATGGACAGGATCATGACGTTCTCCTGGTTGATGGGGACGGTCACCACGAGTTCCTCAAGACTCACAGAAAGTGCTAATAAGGCAAAAGCGGATGGATCGCCGTTCGGCTGCCGGTCGCCCGGCGGGAAGCGGGGGCCCCGCGCCCCGACGTGCGGGGCGAACCGCCTGAACACGGCTCGAAACCCGGCCGGTGGCGATCAGCGCTCCCCTGTGGGCCACCGCCGACGGGGATTCCCGGGATTCACCCGTTCGGACGCGTCCGCCCCCTGTGCGGGCCCGCGTGTCGCCTCACGGCCGGTCGGGGACCGGCCGCGACGCGCGGCAGCCGGGAGCCCGTGGTTCCGGCGGCCCGGCCGTACGTAGGGTGGCAGCACTGACGTCACCAGGCCCGCCAGCAGCCCAACCCGGAGGACAGCGGACATGACCGAGCAGACCCCCGAGACCGAGCCCGCACACGACCCCGAGGTGCTCCAGCTCGCGGCCAAGGTCTTCGACCTGGCACGACACGGCGACACCGACACCCTCGCCGCCTACGTGGACGCGGGCGTGCCGGTCAACCTCACCAACGACCGCGGCGACTCCCTCGTCATGCTGGCCGCCTACCACGGCCACCTCGACGCGGTCCTCGCGCTGCTCCAGCGCGGCGCCGACGCGAACCGGCCCAACGACCGCGGCCAGACCCCGCTCGCCGGCGCCGTCTTCAAGGGCGAGGACGAGATCGTCCGCACCCTGCTCGCCCACGGCGCCGACCCGTCCGCCGGATCGCCCTCCGCGGTCGAGTCGGCGGCGGTCTTCGGCCGCCAGGACCTGGTGGAGCTCTTCCGCGACGCGTGACGGGGGCTGCGGGCGGGGGAGCGGCCGTCATCGCGGGCGCGGCCTCGATCGCCGGCCGGGCCGGGTGCGCCGCAGGCCGACGCTCACGTGCGGCGAAGGAAGCCCGTCCGGCGGTGGCGCGGGAACTAGGGCCTGTCCGGCGGATCTTGTGGTCGGTGCTGCGGGTGGCGCTGTCTGTGCACCACCGCTGCGCGGCGGTGTCCTCAAGCGCCGGACGGGCTGGATGTGGCTGATGTGGGTGCGCAATTCAGCCCGTGGGGGCACCTCCCAGCG